>CAZLYS010000245.1:0-6626 GCA_964563415.1 uncultured Halomicronema sp. | reverse complement strand
TGAGGTTCTGAATGAAAAGCGGTCCCAATCATGATTGGGACCGCTTTTACAGTTAAGTAATGGATGGAAAATCTTAAGTAATGGATGGAAAATCTAATGAAGTGGGTAGTAGAGACAAAAACTAGAACACATGAGGCATCAGCAAGCGTGTTCTAACAGCCCAACTCCACAAATAGGCTCTTTGTGCAATTGAGCGGTGAGTCTCTTGCCTAAAACCTAACCAAGCGATCGTAAAACCCCAGCAGAGACGTTAGCGACCCATGCAGTTACTCGGTACTAAGCGCACCAGGCCCGAATCTAAAGCTTCCATCAAAAGCTCGAGAACCTCAGCATCTCCCTCTGGAAGGTAGCCTAATCGGGTTAGCTCACTATTGATAGCCTGCTCTAAGTCAGGCGTCAACTGATGAATTGATAGCACTCTACTCACGAGTGTACGGATAGTACTTTGGGGCTTCATAGTTCAGCCATTTTCTAGGAACTTAGCCAATCATCGGCGAAATACAAGGTCTTTTCCGTGATCCCATGTTTTTTTTAAGGTGATTAGAGTGAGTTCTATTAGGTGATTTTGATCACAAGCCTATTTTGTGCCTAGGGATACTTTACGTAGAAACACTTAACTGAAACTTTATATAGGAGTGAGGCGTCATCAAGATTGTGACAAATCAGTACTCATGCAGTAGGCACATTTAGCTGACTGGCTTAACTTCGGAGCATCGGTTTAAACGCCTCTCAAACCTGCATAAGCAAACGACCTGGAGTTCTTAAGTGATGCAAGGTACTCAATCTGCTTTAACTATCGTTAAGCCCTGCGGTGCACTTAATGCCGCTAATGCCTACAGTCTGCAGGCAGAGCTTTCTGAATATATTTCTTCAGATAACTCCGCCGGTCTGATGGTTGATATGAGTGGCGTCGAGTCACTGGACAGTGCTGGGCTCGTTTCTTTAATCTCTGCGCTTCGGATGGCGCGTAATTTGAGTAAGCGTTTTTGTCTTTGTTCAGTTCCTCCCTCCATTCGGATTGTGTTTGAGCTGACACAACTGGATCAAGTGTTTGAATTTGTGGATGAATTCTCTGCCAAGGCTGCCTAACAGAGTTCTGTTGGTTAGTTTTGAGGCGATCGCCTGATCCTCGATAAGGAAAGCTGTTTTTATCAGTTTGATTCCAACTGAATGTTCAGTTTTAGGAAATGACTTGCACAAGCAATTTGGTTGGCGGGCCGCCTGATGGCTTGTCAGCCATTTTTTGTAATCCTACTCAGGAAGAATGAGCGCCAGCGAGCCTTCAGGGACTCTAGAATTTCCTTGCTGTAGACCACTTTAAACTCCGTCGTATGCTGAAGGGCGCAAGAACCGGCGGTTGGCACTGAGACCAAGGCCTTGATGGTTCTCCATCCTGTACGAGTTGCAGCAATATACGCTTAAGCGCGATCAGGAAAGATTTGCAGAGCGCCGTAAGCTTTTGGCGATAAATAGGTTTGCGCCGCTGCTTGAATATCTTGGGGCACCAGCTGCTGAATTTTTGCTGGATAGGTTAAGGCGTGATGTAGATGCCCCGTGAGCGTTTGATAATAGCCGTATAAACCAGCCAGATCACTGGGGCTTTCGCTACCAAAGACATAACGATTTGCCACCTGGGTCTGTACCCGCGTTAGCTCTGCGGCGGTGACGGGCGTTTCTTGCAGTTGTTGTAAGTGTTTGATAATTGCCGACTCTACTTTCTCAACGTTCTCAGCAGGCAGGTTGGCGGCAATCGTAAAGACTCCTTGCTGCCAGTAAGACATATTGCTAGCGGAAATGCTGGTGACTAGCTGCTGCTGTTCTCTCAAATCTTTGACGAGCCGCGATAAACGGCCACGCGCAAGAATCGAAGTCAAAACATCTAAAACGTCAGTGCGCTCGACCTCAGCGAGACCAGGAACTCGCCAACTCAAAACTAATCTGGCTTGCTGTAAAGAAGCATCAAGATAGGTGTGCCGCTCAATCTTCTGAAAGGGGAGTTCGGGGGCCGAGCGACACACCTGAGTCGCTGGATTACGGCTCTCGGGACTAGGTTGACGACGCGCTAACGCCCGTTCAAACCCCTGAATAACGGTTTCAATTAACTGTTCTACAGGTAAGTTGCCGACAGCGACAGCGGTGACCCGTTCGGGCTGATACCAATACTGATGAAAGTCCCGCATTTGGTCGGCGGTTAATGACTCAACTACACTCGTCGTGCCTAAAACAGGACGACGATAGGGCAATTTTTCAAACGCAACAGCCATAGAGCGGGAGAAAGTCCGTCGCCGAGGATTGTCATGAGCGCGCAAAATTTCTTCCAGGATGACAGAGCGTTCTCGATCAAATTCGGTCTTAGACAAGCGCGGGTTAAGGACCAATTCAATTTGTAAGGGGGCTAACGCGGCAAAGTCTTGGGGTGCACTAGTGAGGTAAAAGTGAGTATAGTCTTGACTCGTTGCAGCATTCGTGACGCCGCCTCGGGCTTCGATCCGGCGCTCAAACTCTCCTGGTGACAGTTGGTCTGTTCCCTTAAAGATCATGTGCTCAAGAAAGTGAGCCATGCCATTGATGGTGTCTGATTCAATTGCTGAACCGACTCGCAACCAGAGGCTCAAGTTAACTGCATCAACGGGGGTTTGTTGGGCAATAATTGTGAGCCCATTTGCCAATCGCCGTACTGTGGGAACTGCCAGAGCAGATTGTAGAGTGTCGTCGGCGATCGCTAACGCCATAAAGTCGATGCTCCGAGTTTGCTATCAACTTTAACTATCTTAACGGCTGGGTCAGAAAAACTTCTACGATCCCCTAAGTTCTTGAAAGAAATGTCCTTTCATCGCAGCTGCCAGTCAGGAGAATGCAACAAAAGTTTTTATCTATGCAGGGTAATGATGTATGCGGGAATTCTCGCTTAGAGGAATTCCAGTTTTTTAAGCACATTAGGGCATTTTTTGGGGTTTCATGCGCTGTTGTTTGGCTTTCTGAACTAAACTTAGGCAGCGAATGAAATGAGACTGAATTACTGGCAATTAATGCTTTTAATTGAGTTCTCAATTCCATCTATATATGTAGGCTGTGCATTTCAGGAATATTCCCCATGGGCACCTGGATCAAGGAAACGAGTAAGGCTATCTACCTGATGGAGGGCGGTTATTGGATTTCACGTCTGACTAAATATCCCTCTAAGTCAAACCCTGACGAACAAGTCTTGAACATTCAGGCAATTCGATCTTGGTTTACACGAGAAGATTATCCACGGGCGATGACGGTTGCTTGGAAGGAAACCATAGAACCGAATCCGAAACCCGCACCGCCACCACCATCGCCGAGTGCGAGTCCGGCGAATACTGGCACTGATCGCATCAATGATGCCGGGCTGGAACTGATCAAGCACTTTGAAGGGCGAGAGTTGCACGCTTATCAGGATTCTGTTGGTGTTTGGACCATTGGCTATGGCCATACTTCGGCTGCTGGCCCACCTCAGGTGAGGGCTGGAATGAGCATTTCTGAAAAAGAGGCTGAGGACATTCTCAGACAAGATTTGGGGCTCTTTGAAGGAGGCGTGCGCGATCGCGTCAAAGTTAGCATGAATGGCAATCAGTTTTCAGCATTGGTTGCCTTTAGCTTTAACGTCGGGTTAGGGGCGTTGGGTAACTCTACTCTGCTCCGTAAGCTTAACTCCGGTGATTATCGAGGGGCCGCTGATGAACTGTTGCGCTGGGTTAAGGCTGGTGGCGCCACTCTGCCCGGCTTAGTGCGTCGTCGAGATGCTGAGCGAGCCCTCTTTTTGGGAGAGGATCACAGGCGATTCATGTGATCGCTTTTGTTATTCTGGGGCACTCCTTAGCAGACGATCGCATGTCAATGACGCACCTGCTGGGGGGCTAATTGCTGGGTGTTGGTAAAGCGTTCAGGTTATGTCGGTCGTCATTGTCTTAGGTTTAAGAATGGCTGAGGAGCGATCGCAGAGCGGTAGGATCACAATATGCCTTTGAAGACTGCGATTGCTGCTGGTATTTATGGACAACCTGCCTCCTCTGACAACTGATACCCTCTGGGACATTCTGAACGAAAAGCTGGACGACGATACAGTCAACCGTTTGGTGTGGCATTATCTGGGCTATCGTTACGATCCGAGTCAGGATCGTTGGCATGCCGAGGCTGTTGAGCCCACCTGGGCGGAGAAATTTCCTACGCCACCCAACTTTATCGATAGTCGTCCCGCCACTGTGCAGCTGACACGCTCAATTCCGAAAGCCAACAAGCAGCTCTTAAAAGAATATTTAGGCTTTAAGGGGTATAGCGTTGATCAGTTGGTGCCTCGACTAACCCGGCGAGCCACCATGACGAACTGGCTATTGAGCGAAATGCAGCAGCAAGGGCTGTTGACATGATGGCGTCAGCATCTTGCAGCAGCAGTAAATGTTAGTGAGTGATTGGGCGGCAAATGCCAAAGACTGACGTGTAGCCATGCAAGAAGGTGGTGCCCCCAACCGGACCGATTTCGCCATTGCAGAAAAAGCCTCCCAAGGGCAAGTCGCCTAACACCGTTTGGAAGAGTTGGGTATCAAAATTAGGTTTCTGGTAGAGTCCTTCTCCTCGCCCCATGCAGGCAAACATAAGGGCACCAATCGGGGTGCTTGTCGCCATTTGGTGTTCGCTGCGGTAGCGGGTTAGTAGGGTTTCTAAATCGTCTGCAGAAGTGCGGGCATCCCGCAAATGAAACTGAATTCGCTGCCCGACGCGGATGCGATCGCCGATGGCCAGGGCGCCAATCCGGGGGTCAACGCCCAATAAATTGCGGATCAAAAAGTCACCTGGTTGCAGGTTTTCCTTAAAGCCGTCTTGGGCAATCCCCACATGCAGAGAATCTTGCGCGAGTTCGCGATCGGCCTCACTCAAGTCCTGCAAAATATCTTGTAGGGCAGCCAACGGGGTTTGCGTGTCGCCCCCAAAGTCATTGCATTCTGCGAGTTTGAGCACAATGTTGCGATCGCTTGCTGCCACGCGAAACGGTTGCCCAATGGGTCGGCAGCCCTGGGCCACAATCGCCTCTAAAGTCACGTTGCCCGACAAAGCCACCCCAACGACGCCTTCAGTTTGCAACGTCTGGTTCAAAAATAAGCCGCTCTGTCGTTGAAAGCCATTGCCGCTTGCTAGGCCCCCGACCTTAACCGCACTGGGGTAGGCAAAATCAAGCCCTTGCAGCAGTTCTGTGATTTTGGCTGTAAAGGGATCTGCCAGCAAAATGAAGTTAGGACGATCAGCTGGCGACACGCCAATCTTGGCGGCCCAAGCATCGGGGGGACTGTCTAAATCTGGCAAGTCTGCTTCGGTTAAGGAAAACGGTTGCACATTTGCGCCCGGTAAAGACGCCACGCAGAGACTAATGCCTGGGCTTTGCTCGACTTCCTTAGCGGGGCTGGCGGGTGGAGTACCCACAACACCGCCACCGCTGCAACCAATCAAACACGGCAGCGGCAGCGCCTCGTTGAGCAAAGGTAGCAAGCGGGCAAATTCACTGGCGTAGGCCGCTGAAATGAAGACTAACCCTAGATCGGGGTCACTTTGCAATTGTCCTTGCACTTGGTCAACGAGATCTCGGACGGCGGCCTCAAGGGAAGCTTGGGTTGAGAGGGCACTAACCCACTGCATTGATTGACTGGTTTCAGGCATGGTTACCCCCTTATCGATGTTGGCACATCCGCAATCTGGCAGAGTCAGGAGCTTAATCGACTGACTTGAGTAAAGGCAGAAAGTTACCATCAGCCTAAGCTAAATGCCGGATATTATTTCAGATACGCGGTGAAACCTGTCTTAAGACTGAGAGTTTGTGAGGGCTTTCGTCAGATACGACCACGACGGCTATCGAACTAACTTTATTAATGGATATCGACAGGGGACAGAACGGGGTCAAAAACCGAACAAGAAGTGGGGATTTTTGCCCTAGAGCCTGCACCCGACTCAGCAGTACCTTGAAAAAGCTGTTGAGTTTTCATTCCTTCATCAAGGAATATTGCGGAATTTCGGCTAGATCAATTGCTGTGTAAACGTTTGCCATGATTTACACCGTTTTGACTAGACTCAAGGGTTAAACTAGCCGAGAACATCTGCGCTGCTAATCCAACAGATATCTAGTCAGCGACAGCAAATACATATCTAGGACAGTTTGATAGGGTTCTTATGACTAATAAAATTCAAGACAAAATTCAAGACAAAATTCAAGATGAGTTGAAAGCAGCTCGCGATGCTTGTGACACGGCTGGGGCTAGCTCCGCTGAGTGTGCTGCTGCTTGGGATGCGGTTGAAGAACTCCAGGCCGAAGCTTCTCATCAGCGTCAAGAAGGCGGCGCCAAAAAGTCGTCTTTGGAGACTTACTGCGACGAAAATCCTGAAGCCGATGAGTGCCGCGTCTACGAAGATTAAGGTCAGTTAATTCATCATTAGCGCACAAGAGCCGCTCTGTTTCCAGAGCGGCTCTTGTGTTTCTGCAAGGTTGTCAAAACTTTAGTAGTATGTGCCAACTTTGCGATGGTGAACAGCGGTGACCCCATCCGGATCAGACACTTTGCCTTCGTCGACCATGGAGTAGACAATCCAGTGATCGCTCACCTCCATACGACTGGTGA
>CAZLYS010000244.1:0-6639 GCA_964563415.1 uncultured Halomicronema sp. | reverse complement strand
AAGGACTAACAGGCATCGGAGTAAGTAAGTTTAGAAAGCAACGTTGCCGATATCTTCGTAAGCGGTGTTGTAAGCGGTTAAAGCAAACCGATTAATCGAATCAGATATAAATGTCAATGAATCCACCTTCTCAATCAGGGAAATATCGACCTCCGCTCGGATCGGATTAAGTTCAGCATTAAATAGCGTTTCTCGAATTTGTAGGCTACTCATAAAACCTTCAACAACGAGATCACCCAAAATCAAAAGTGCTGTCGGAGGTTCGGGGGAAAAGGGATCGGGTGGCTTACCCAAGGCCAGAGATAAAAGATCAGATAGTCCACCGACACTGGGGTGAACAAAAGAGCGAAGTATGGCCAAGTCTCCTAAAATGTCTCCTTGTTCATTACGCCGCCGTTTAGGTTCTCCGGGACGGCGATCGCGACCATCAATGGTGAGTTGAAAGCTCAGAGTGCGATCGCCCTCCGAGCCAAACCGATGGATGTCAGCTTTAGAAAACAGACGGCTGACACTCTGGACGGCACCCTCCACTGCGGCTAATCCACTGACAGGTGCAGTACGAGTACCCACATCCCAGTTGATTTGCTTAGAGTCGCTTAACTCCGTGGGATTGTATTGAAAGGGATAAATCAGGGGCGGTAAGGTGTCGATATTGGCCAGATATCCCCGTTTACTTAAGGTGGCTTGGCTGGGAAACATGGTTTTCTCCTCATGGAAAAGGGGGACTATAATCCTCGGCGGAAGCGGTTGCGTTCATTGATACGGGTTACTTCGCGCATGACCTGTTCAGCAATCGCGCGGGCAGTTTCTTGGACATGGGCTTGGTCAACAGTTTGGGCTGAAATTTGTACATGAATGCCGCCATTAAAGTTGGTCGTACTGGTGGCGGGTTGCTCCACGGGTTGAGTAGAGGGAGGGGCAGCCAGTGGCTGAGTTGAAATGACAGGAGATGGAGGGGCTTGGGTAAGTGCCATCCCTATAGTGTTGAGGCTTGCGGCTGGTTCCGCGCTGGGCTGGAACGGGCTCGCAGTAAAAGATCCGGGCGAACTGTTAGCTGCGACTGTTGTGCCTATTGCGTTGAGGGTTGAGGTTGGTTCTGTGCCGGGATTGAACAGAATTGTGGGGATAGACAGAGATGAACGATTGATTGCTGGAATGGAGTCCGCACGCAGGGATTGGCGAGCAGCAGTGGGTTGAGCGGTTAAGTTATCGGCTAGAGAAGCGGCTGGCGATCGCGCCTCTGGCGTCGGTATCAAGAAATGAGGCTGGGCAGTCGTTGTGGGTTGGGCCAGCTTCACGCTAACCGCTGCCAAGGGCTGAGCCCATGAGTTGATTGCTGACTGATGGCGAGGCCGGTTTTCTGTCGTGATGTTTTGCAGTCGTAAGCTGGGAGGCAAGACTTGAGGCTGGCTTGTCAGACCGTCTCGAATCATCGGTACCGGCACCAAACGTCTGCCATCTCCGAGAATAGTGAGTTGGAGGGGTTCCTGTACTCCTGGGTTCGAGAGGCGCTGGAGAATAGTCGTGAGGCTACTGTGGATGTCTCTGAAGTTCTCTGATACCCGGGTTATCAGGACTGTTGCTAAGGTATGCCATTGACTCAGCCAACCTGTAGAGTCACGGGTATCAACGGGTAATGCTCGACCGATGGGCAACTGGATGGGGAAACTAGGGCGATTCAGCGCATCGGAAAATTGGAAGAAGGGAACCACGAACCGATTGGGAAAGGGAAGGAAGTTGTCATGGCGAGAAGTCCCTAAGCGACCAGCGGTCTGACCAAGGGCACTCGCCAACGTCGGCTGATAACGCATCGCAGGCGGTGGCTGCGATGACAGCAGTCCTGCAAAGTTAGTGGCAAAACGAGTGAACTCCTCGGTCATGGTTAGCGATCCTCAGGGCGTTGGTGTTCTTGTTTCAACTGATTGACCAGCAGTTGGAGGTACTGGCGACGTTCAGGAATGGGCAAGTCCAAAATGTCATTGCGAGACCAGTGCAGGTGGTAGGACAGCGAAAAAATTTCTTGCATTAATCCTTCCTCTGACGCTATTCCAAGGGAAAAAAATTGCTCATATCCAACCCAGCCTGGTAAACCTCGCTGCAATGTTGGCAGGTCACCTCTCGGGTTAAATCAGGTCCCGGAGCCGCATCATCCATGGCCTTTTGAATCAAGCGGCGATCGGGCATCGATAAATCCGCGAGAATCCGCACCCCCAAGGCCCGAATGCGACGTTCTTCCAGAGCCCCGACACGGGTTAAGCATCGGGCCAACAGCGCATCTCGCTGGCGTGTTGGGTTAGTATCCCGCCGACCGGCAGCAACTTCCTCATCCTCGCCATTGGGTAATCGCAAGCTCACGTCATATTGCCAGTTGCCATCGGGATCTTGATAGCCATCTTTGAGGACGACCTGGATTTCCTGAGCGGCGTCCTCGGCCTGTTTGATCTCCAGTTCCGATAGGTTCTCCCAGACTTCCGTGATGCCTTGGCAACTGGGGCAACGATAGCGGGCGGGGAGTTCATCGCCAAAGGTTAAGCGTCGGAGTTCTAAAAGGAGAAAGTTGCGATCGCCGGAGGCAAGACCCCGAATAACCCCATGGGTAACCTGACTAACGCCCTCAATAGACACAACACAATTTGCCAGCAGCGCCGTGATGAGTTTGCCACTATTTCCTCGCAACTTTGGGTCTGCTAGCAAGGCTTCTTCACGCCCAGTCATTTTGCGCAGCGTAGCCTGGCGATTAAGGATGCGATCGACTTCATTCAAGTAGCCTACGGGAAGTTCTGTTGTCGTTTGCCAGGTGGCGTTGTGTTGGCCCATGTCAAAGTCTCATGTGGGTTCAATCGTGGCTGAAGACGCTATGCAGGAATCCATTCCAAGCCATCGTGCTCCAACACAATGGTCTGCATCAGCAGGCTGCTGCCCCCCGCTTCCAAATCCGAAAACGACGTTGACTTGATCCAACCACCGTAAAAAGCCCAGCGCATAACTTCCTGGCCAAGGTGCTTTTTGACGATGGCACCATCGCGACGAGCATTGGAACCTTGCCCCCCCAACCCGATTTTGAACATCTCCTCAAAGAAGGTTTTGAACAGGGCATCATCAGGACTGCCGTCAACGCGGCGCTCTAAGGTCAGGGACTGGTACTTAACCACCCCACTGGATACCTTATGGACGATATTCGTCCCCCCTTCGATGATGTCGATGGTGTCTGTTTCGCCTAAGCTCAGGCCGGAAACCTTGCTGACGGTAGGACTTTCTTCAGTGCCGATTTCGACAACAAATTCATTGGCGCGGTACGGATCGGTAAAATTTGCCATGGCTTTTTGCCTCCTTATGAACAGTTGTCGTTATGCTTCATTCGCACTGGTACCACCGTCCTGCTGGCCAATTTCGATAACGATGGTTTCTGCTGGACGAACTGGGTAGAAATAGATTTCGACCTTGAGATTGCCCAACTGAATTTGATCAGGGGGGTTATTTTCGGGGCCACAGATCACTGTAAAAACCTGTTCGGGAGTGCCAGGGCCAAAAGCACCCGCTTGGTAGAGTCCCTGTAGAAAGGGCGTCACTACGTTGTATTTAATCTTGTTCCAAAGGGTTTCTCGATTCGGTTCCTGTTTTACCCAGCGAAGACCTTCTCGAAGAGATGCCTTCACATAGTTAAAGAGCAACCTGACATTGACATAGAGCCAACGGGAATCAGTAGAAAGAGTACGGGACGCGTCAATCACAATTCCTACCCCAGGAAGGCTGCGAATCCCGTTGACCGAACCATTTTTGACCAAATCGGTATGATCAATATCTGTAATATCTTGTTCAACTGCTAAGGCTCCTCGAACGACAGCACCGTTGCCTGCTGGGGCCTTCCATGCTCCTCGTGTTTGATCAATTCGGGCAAAAACGCCCATGACATGCCCTACAGGAGGAATTCGCTTGATGGGATTAGAGCCTGCACCGATTGGATCAATGACATCAATGTTGGGCCAGTACAAGGCACCGAAAACTTTGGCTCGACGAAATCCACTACCGAATGTCTTCGCACCCTCGACATCGCGTCCAGGAGGTGTATGTCCTATATACATACAGTCTCCCTTAATGGTTTCATTGGCACAGTAATCTAGAGCTGCCGACGTTACATCAGCTGCTGCCCCATCTGGAATCGCCAAGAGCTGAATTTGAATCGTATTGAATGTATTTAAACTGTCGGTATAGTCACTAGGCTGAGGCTCACTACCGTCAGATCCACCTGTTAGAGGCGTATCTGTTTGCTCTTGAGGAAGGACCGTACCTACACTTTCAGGATTAACCAATACGTAAGTAGAGCCAGAAAATGTGTCATTGAGTGTAGCTTCAATGTTGTTAAGGGTTAAACCTTCCCAGGTTTCAACAACACGCCCTTGCAATTTGACTACTAAATCAAAACTACTGGCCGAGGTTGCGATGTTGCCTATATCGACACTGATTTCATCTCCCCAAGTGCCGACGTCTTCTTGTCCTCGAAATCCAGCGGTGAGCCTAAAAGATGTAGGGGCAATATCTGCAAATGCTGCGGCTGGCTCATTGCTGTCAGTACTGCCTAAAACCCTGGTCACATAGGCTTCTCGTCCACCATTGAGGAAAAATCCATTGATACAGTAAGCCCCCATGTAGTCTGGATGGTAGGTTCCAAAGCGACGAATAAACTGCTGAAAATTTGAGATCCTTATGGCCTTATCAATTGGGCCACGACGAGCACGAATGACAACTCCTGCGATTGATGTTGACGCTCCCGCAATTGCCGGGGAAGATCTTCCTTCTGTTTCGATGACATTGAGACCGATATTAAAGGCCATGAGAGAGCTCCTGTGTAGGACAGTGCGGGAATCAAATCAAGGCGGTTTCAGGCTCTGTGACGACCGGCTGGCCGCCCTTGTCTAATGGGTTGAACTGTAGTTGAGGTCGCTCTGCGATGGTGGTGAATTGGCGATCGCCCGCTTCGATATCCACGGTGACTTGTAAATAGAGGGGCGTACGGCCTGGAATGGCAAACTCGGTGGCGCGTTCTGGGGTTGGATTGAAGGAACTCAAAGTCAAGGGTTCCAGATTGACGACCAGATACAGTTGACGGCTGAAATCTGCCAGTACACTATCCAGCAGCTGAGTCTTCTGCAGTCGATCTTCAGCAAATACATCGATCGCATATTCCAGCGCAACCTGTTTCATAGCGGGTCTTTGAGCCGCCTGTATGACCTCAAGGGTCTCTCCTGTCGGTAATGTTCTAAGGGTGCGGCGGTAATTATCGGCGATGTCGCCACTGCCACCCCGCTCTCGTTGGAGTTGCACTGACCAGGGAGTAATCAAAATGTAGGGAGGCGTGCGACCGCCTGGGTTTTCCGGCAGCTCCACAAAAGCCGGTACCGGGTTTAAGCTATTCTGAATGACGACTTCAAACGTGCCATCTAAGCGATTCAACAGTTCAGTATCAGCATCTTGAATGGGTTCGGGGGTCGTGACAATGACATCGCCTAGAACTGCCTGGAAACTCTGAGCATTATCTAAGGCTCTAAATCGGAGTGTGGTGATCGCTTGCAGCAGAGGCTCCGGGAGATCTCCTAGCCACAGACGATGGAGTTCCCAGGTGTTCGCTTGTTTAACCGGGATGAACCATTCTTGGGAGAGCTCCAGATCATCATTAGCGATTTCGAATAAGAGGTAATAGCCTTGCCGAGGGGTTTGACCACTACCTACCCGGCTACTGCGCAGCCAAAACCGAAGTTCCTGAAAAAATGCAGGGGCATCGGTGGTGCTGCCCCCTGTCCGCCTCAGATCTAGGGGCGGCGTAAACGATTGCTCGATAAAGGGCAGGGATGCTGGGTCGCTGGACTCGCTTGCCTGAGCATTCATCGCAACGCCTACCCCGCTTCCACTGATGTAGACGGGAACCATGGGTGATGCTTCAGCTGGTAGAACCTGCCATAGCCCAGAAGGAATAGGCGGCCATCTTTCTAAAAGGATGCTGGCCATTGACTTGATTGAATACTCGGCAAATCTGTTTTCTTGATTGAGGGTCTTGGCCAATAATTACCAAAAAGGAAGTTCAACTGGATTAAAATCAACTTTCTCAGGTGAACCTCAGACCAATCCAGCAATTTCCAATGCGCTGCAATTGGTCGAGAATTGTGATAATTTATACCCAGCCAAATCAGCGTTGCTTGTATTAAGTTTCAACCTCAAAATGTTGACACTTGAAAAACCATAAAGATTAGAGTGCTGCTTGATTCAAAATCATGTTTGATGATAATGAAACCTAATAAATCACAGCTGACACGAGCCTATCCCCAGCAGCCTCTAACGCTTTCAGAGAAAAGTAAATACATCTTTTTCGTAAATTAAATCTTCTTTTCTAAGGGCAAAAAAAATAAAGAAATGTTCATCTTTTCCTGGCCTTAGAATAGCCCGCTTGGTCTTTGGTGGTTCTTTGATCATCGATTAGAGTGTTGGTGGGTAATGCGCAAGTCATGAATGATTTTTATTTTGTGCTGAATAATATTTCCTGTTCTGCTTTGGAAACTGAGGGTTTTCTTGCGTAGAAACAGGAGATTGGCATGTGGTCAGGGCATGGAAAGACTCTTGATAGTGTGTTAGTCCCGCTCTTAGATA
>CAZLYS010000243.1:0-6671 GCA_964563415.1 uncultured Halomicronema sp. | reverse complement strand
AGTCCCTATTTTTTGTCAGCGGGGACTGAGATGAATCCTAAAATCGCGGCAACCGATGCGATTAATCGTGAAATCAAAGAATGGCAGGCCATCATGGACTATTTGGCCAATCTTCCTACTAAAAATATTGACGGAATTGCCCAGCTAGAACGGACGTCAAAAATCGAAGAAGTTAGAGCCATCCTCGCCCACCAACCAGAGAGTGACGCCTAGAAGTGACATTTCCCTTCGTTCTCCTCAACGTAGTCTGCAGCTAGAGAACCGATATTTGAGATAAGCTGCTCTTTCAAAAACGGCTTGCGCAAAATCTGACTGCGACTAATCGCGTCGCAATAATTTTTTATTGAGCGATGTTTGAGACTTTTAATGTTTATTAAAAGTCTTGTAGATCAAGCAGTCTACTCTTTATCGCTGGGCTCGATCGCCAGCTTATTGTTTGCTTAATCCTAATTTAATTGCATTCTTTTAGCCTGAGTTGCTAAGGTTCTAAACCTGCAAAATTGATGTTATTACCTTTGTGGAAAAGTTTATGCTGTACCACGTTGATGGTCCGCAACGGTTGCGAACCTGGATAAAAAGAACTGTGGCGATCGCCCTTGCGACAGGCTTCCTCTTCATGGGCACTATGCCTTTAGAAAGTGTCGCGATTGCTGCTAGCTATTCATCTTATGGACAAGCCCAAGCTGCGACTGCCGCATCGTCTGATAAGCCCAATATTGTGGTGATTTGGGGGGATGATATTGGGCAGAGCGACGTTAGTGCTTATACCAAAGGCCTAATGGGCTTCCAAACTCCTAATATTGACCGCGTCGCCGATGAAGGCATGATCTTCACCGATTATTACGCAGAGCAGAGTTGCACTGCCGGTCGTTCGGCATTTATCACCGGTCAGAGTGTGTTCCGCACCGGTCTTAGCAAAGTAGGCCTGCCTGGCGCTGATCTGGGCCTACGGGCGGAAGATCCCACCATTGCCGATTTGTTGAAAGAACAGGGCTACGCCACCGCTCAGTTTGGGAAGAATCACCTCGGCGATAAAGATGAGTTCTTGCCCACCAACCACGGCTTTGACGAGTTTTATGGCAACCTCTACCATCTCAATGCTGAAGAAGAGCCCGAGCTGCCCGATTATCCCAAGGCCGAAGAGTTTCCTAGCTTCGCTAAAAACTTTGGTCCTCGAGGAGTGCTCCATAGCTTTGCCGACGGTCGCATTGAAGATACTGGCCCGCTGACCAAAAAGCGGATGGAAACGATCGACGATGATGTTGCTGAACGGTCTGCTGAATATGTAAAGGAGCAAGCTGCTACGGGTGAACCCTTCTTCCTTTGGACTAACTTCACCCACATGCACTTCCGCACGCATCCCAAGCCAGAGAGCGTGGGTCAAGCGGGTCGCTGGCAGTCGCCCTATCACGATGTCATGATCGACCATGACAAAAATGTCGGTCAGGTATTGGATGCGATTGATGAGGCTGGTATTGCTGACAACACGATCGTGATTTACAGCACCGATAACGGTCCTCATATGAATTCCTGGCCTGATGCCGCTATGACCCCTTTCCGTGGGGAAAAAGATACTGGTTGGGAAGGGGCTTTCCGCGTGCCCTTTATGGTGCGCTGGCCCGGCCATATTGAACCAGGTAGCGTTTCTAACGACTTTATGTCTCACCTAGATTGGCTGCCGACCTTTTTGGCCGCTGCTGGCGTTCCTGATGTCAAAGACAAGCTGCTGGCAGGTTATCGAGCTAACGGCAAGCGCTTTAAGGTGCACCTAGATGGCTATAACTGGTTGCCCTATCTGACAGGCGAAACCACGGAAGCTCCTCGTGATGAGTATTTCTATTTCTCTGACGATGGCGACCTGTTGGCGATGCGGTACGACAATTGGAAAGTGCATTTTGCCCAGCAACGGACGTCCGGTACGCTTGCCTTGTGGGGTGAGCCGTTTGTCGCCACTCGCATTCCCTGGTTGTATAACCTGAAGACAGACCCCTATGAGAAGGCCACCATTACTTCTAATACCTACTGGGATTGGTACTTGGATCACGTCTTCTTGCTAGTACCGGCGCAAAAGTTTGTGGGTGAGTTTTTGGCCACCTTCAAAGAATATCCACCGCGTCAAAAAGCTGCTAGCTTCACGATTGATGATGCTCTAGAGCAACTGCAGCAGTCGCCGAGCAGCTAAGGTGAATTCCTGCCAAGTTTGCAGGGGTAGAAATCCCTGCAAACGCTATCTTCTGTAGCGCTATGGAAGATAGGTAAGGATGCTGGTAATCAAGGCTTCTTATGGCAGTTAACAGCTGACTGTAAGAAGCCTTTGATGGTTCGAGTAATCGCAAGTCTAAATACTTGAAGACGTGGCACTCACTAAGCAGCAAAGTTGGGACCTGTCCCTAAATTGCATCGGTAGTCTAAGGGCTATCAACCTGTTTGGAACTAACTGTGGGTGATTGGTTGCCTGGCTAGCAAACTGACTGACACTGAGAGGAGGTTACGAATGGCCGAAATTATAAGTGTCTTAGCGAATCTCGCCACATTGATCTTCGTGATCAGCAGTATGTTGGCGTTGGGCTTAAGCCTCACAGTTCAGCAGATCATCCAGCCCCTTAAGAATGTGAACTTGGTCGCACGAGCGCTCACCGTCAATTTTGTGCTGGTGCCGCTGGTCGCCTACCTGTTGAAAACGGTCATTCCCTTAGATCCCTCTTTGGGGGTGGGGCTGATCTTGCTAGCTACTGCTGCTGGGGCACCCTTCTTGCCTAAGCTGGCCCAAGCCGCTAAAGCCGATGTTGCTTTTAGTGTCGGGCTGATGGTGCTGTTGATGGTCGTCACTGTCGTGTATGTGCCCCTCGTACTGCCGCTGTTGTTACCAGGGGTGGCGGTGAATCCACTCGATATCGCGCGATCGCTGATCATCTTGATGCTCATTCCGTTAGCGATCGGTCTGGTGATGAAAGCCCGTTACCCCGATATTGCGACATCGCTACAGCCGCAGATGGCTCAAGCCTCAACTGTGAGCCTGCTCGCAGTCTTTGTGCTGATGCTGGTGTTGAACTTTCGCACGATGATAGCGGCGATCGGCAGTGGAGCGATTATTACCGCCATTATCTTTATTCTGGTAGCGCTAGCACTGGGCTACTTCTTAGGACCGACTCCGGCAACTCGTCCGGTTATGGGGTTAGGCACCGCGCAGCGCAACATTGCGGCGGCCATGGTGGTGGCCACGGGTAACTTCAGCGATGATCCCAATGTTTTGACGATGATTTTGGTGGGAGCTTTGCTGATGTTAGTGATTCTCATGCCTGCAGCTGGTGAGTTGGGCAAGCGGGCCGCGCAGCTCAATCGATCAGAGAATCAAGCCTAAGCCCGATCAAACCGGGCTGATCAGGGAACTGTCACGAGTTCAACCACCAGGGCAACCATCGTCTTAGCGACGATCGCAGCACTCGCAAACAATTTTCTTATCCGATTTATTTGGGAGATCAACAATGTTAAAACGACGCGCAGCCCGCAGTAGTGGCCTTCTACAAGGTGGCAATGTCGGGGCCTCAACGCCACCTCAAACCACCGGACTCACAGGCAGCGATCGCCGAGCTGCCTTGCAAAGCCTGCAACAAACAGCGGCGCAGCGCATTGGCACCCGCTTCAAAATGAAGCAGTGTTTATTCTCTTTTGGGGATGACTTTTTCATCACCAATGAGCGCAATGAGAAAGTCATCAAAGTGGATGGCAAGCTCCTGCGAATTCGGCAAACCCTGATCTTTGAAGACATGCAGGGCCGAGAGCTTTACACCATCAAAGCCAAACTGATTGATATTCGCGAAACGATGGTGATTAAGCGCCCTAATGGCGATCGCGCTGCTGTGGTTCACAATGCCTTGATTTCCCCGCTCCGCGATCGCTGGAAAATTGATATTCCTGGCGGTGACGATCTCGTGGCCAAAGGCAATATTTTGCAGCACGAATACAAAATCAGTCGCAAGGGCGAACGCAAGCCAATTGCGGAAATCTCTAAAAAGTGGTTCCGCCTGCGTGACACCTATGGCGTCGAGTTGGAGAGTGCTTTTGATGCGCCCTTAATTTTGGCGATCACCGTCACGATCGACATGATGGCCCATGCGTAAGGCGATGGGTAAAACACGTTCGTGCCATCGTCAGCAGCCTAACTCAAAGCCACTTTTTGCAGTTGGTTCGGCTTCTATAGGAAACCGCAGTTTGGTTAGGTCGCGCGAGATCCCTCCCATCACCATCTGACAGACCTTTCAACTCCGTAGGACTTGTCCTTACCGAAGGGTATTCCGACTTCCGCATTCCGAGTTTTGCGATTGCCCTCGTGTCTCTTAAACCCCCAGGAACTTTGAATTATGCATATTGGACCCTTACAACTCGCTGCGATCGCCTTTGAGAATCCCACCTTCAAAGGGGAGATCTTGGCCGAGCTGGACGCCGTCCGGGGGCGGGGCGTCATTCGCTTGATTGACTTACTTTTCATCTACCGCGAAGCTTCCGGCGAAGTCACCGTCATGACGGATACCGACGTTGAGGCCGCCGACCTCGCCGACTATGGCGATGTGCTCAGCACGCTGCTAGGTCTGGGAGAAAGCAGTGCCGCTGATATGAATGGTACGTCTGTGGATGATGGCTATGGCCTCTCCTTAGAAGAAATTCGCGGCGTGGTGGAACAAATGCCACCGGACACGGCTTTGGCCCTGGTGCTGTTTGAACATCGCTGGGCAGGTGGCTTGGCTGAGTCGATTAGAGAGGCTGGGGGCCATCTCCTGGCTCAGGGTATCCTCACCCGCGAGGCTGTCCTGGTAGTGGGCAGTGAACTGGCCGCGATCGCGGAAGCGGAAGCGGTCATTGCTACGACTGAGGCCATTAAAGGGGCTGCTGTCCTGGATGCCCTGGCGTTTACCGAAGCCGCAGAAGAAGCCGAAGCATTGATGGCCGATGAGCTGGTCACGTCCTCCATTGCGGCGGAAACCTTGCGAACGTTAATGGCGGTCGGCGTGGTCGACGACACCGAAATCGAAACGGCCATTACGTCCTTGATCGAGGCGGGGGTGTTATCACCAGACTTGGTGGCCAACGCCTTGGACCAAGCGGATGCCGCGATCGCCGCGATCGCAGACACCCGCGCTGCCCAATCGGCGGCGGATGCCTAAGCGCCCCTGACGCTCTCTGATTCACTGTACGCACGAGGTGAGACAGTCTGATGAAGCCCATTGGCTACGCCCGCTCGCGGGACTATTGGATACGCTTCGGGTGGGGCACTCTGATGGGCCTCATCGGAGCGGTGTCTGCGTTTGTGTACGTTATCGTCGTCCATGGCCTGGAACATGTGATCTGGCAGGGTGACATACCGATGCCCCCCTTTTCCGGCTCATTCAAAATTGTCATCATCACCACGTTGGCCGGTTTGCTGGTGGGGATTGTTCATAAACTCACGCCGACAGAAGAGGTGGATGTGTTTGGGGCGATCCCGACCGGCGATATGGATTTGAAGAACGCCTTGGGTGCAGTTTTGGCCTCGATCGCCTCTTTGGCTGGCGGTTTTGCTCTCGGCCCAGAAGCCCCGACCGGTATTTTGGCTGGCGGCATTGGCGTGTGGATGTCTAAAAAACGAGGCTTGTCTAAAGAACTGCGACGGACGAATCTGTTCAGCAGTGTTGCTGGGGCGTTTGCAGGCCTGTTTACCGCCCCCTTTGCCGTCATCGTCATGGGCTTAGAGTTGAAGCACCGGCAATCGCCCTATTACTATGCCACCCTGATGATTGTTGCGGTGGCTTCTGTTCTCGGGTTTGCGGTGTTTTATGCCGCTGGCGAAAACAGCTTTGCGGCAGTCTTACGGTTGTTAGAGTTGCCCACGTACCAGCTCAAAAACTGGCATTTGCTGGTAGCCGTATTGCTGGGAATATTTGCAGTTGTTTTTAGCTGCCTGTTTGCTTTCTTATTGAAAGTTCTGCATCGCCTCATGGCCCCGCTTCATGGTCACCCTATTCTTCGGTGTACCGGCATTGGCTGCCTCGTTGGATTGCTGGGCATGGCCATGCCGCTCACCCTGTTCTTGGGGACCGAAGGGCTCTTGGCAGTGGTGGAAGGCCGAGAACAGTTCGCCATCGGATTTTTGCTACTCTCAGCAGTGCTTAAGACTTTAGCTTTAGCTTTTGTCCTGGCGGGAGGGTTCATTGGGGGGCCAATTTTTCCGCTATTCTTTGTCGGCGGCACCCTGGGCATCGTCATCTGGCAACTATTTCCTGGCATTCCAGTGATGATGGCCGTGGGCTGCATGATGGCGGCCGTCCCAGGTGCCCTGGTGGCATTTCCAGGCACTTTGGCTGTGATTGTGTTGCTGATTACGGCCACGCCGGTCACCAATGTTATTCCGGTGTTTATTGCCGCATTCACTGCTCACTTTTTCCTGAAAGGCGTTGTATTGAGTAATCCGATCATTGCTGGGCGACGCTCTCGGGATATTGATGCCGCCTTGCAGGAGGCCGAGGATATCCAGACAGAGGAGAGCACCTGATTATACCGATTCTCTAAAATCCAGCTCCACATCTCCCCCCTTCGCCCCCTTGCCCCCTTGCCCCCAGAGCCCTCCACTCCGATCTTTAGCTCTATCCTGGGGAACTGGTATTAACCGTTCCTCAGCAGCCGCCAGGAAAATTTGA
>CAZLYS010000242.1:0-6676 GCA_964563415.1 uncultured Halomicronema sp. | reverse complement strand
ATGCGCCCGGCGGTAGCGGCTTCGTACCCGAGCAATAGGGCCGTAGCTTGTCTTTCTTGAGAACTCATCTGGCTCAGGACGCGACGCACGATTTTAGCAGGTAGTTCATCAAACAGCCGAGCGCGATCGTCCGGCGACATCTTGTCAACGATATCCAGCACATCTTGACGTTTGAAGTCTTCGATCAGTGTTTGCTGGACGCTAGAGTCGAGATTTTCATAAACTTCGATCGCCTCATCTTTAGACAGCAGCCGAAAGCCAATGGCCTGCATGGTATCTGGCAGCCCTTCGATCGCTTCGGCAATGTCGACTGGTTGCACGGGCACTAACAGCGCTTTGGCACCTTGAAAGTTGTCTTGTTCTAGGAGCATTTCTAATTGCGATCGCACCAGCTCTCGCAACTCTTGCCGCGAGATTGTCGCTGGGACCGATGCCGATTGAATCGTCTGCTCTGTCAAGGGCTCACTCCGAGGTTCCATAGGCATTGTCCTACGAGCTTTTGCCCTTAAGGTCACTCTCAGCCGTGAGGATACTGTTCTAACTCTCAGCAAAAAGCGGCATAAACTCGTATAAAGCTTATCTTGCTTTGGTTCGCTAGCGCAGCGATACCCGTCAGTCGAGCAAGGAACAGTCTCCCATCCATCACTGATGGCGGTTGAAGCTGAGCATGCCAGCGGGAGACGGCATCTTATGGTTGCCAAGATATGGATAGCTTGCCCTGATTGGCGTTTTCCAAAACCGGAGTTTCCTGACTAAAGCTTTCATATCAGCGCTTGTGGGTAAAGGCCCAGACTCCGTTCCAATCTTCTGGAATGCCCTCTTCCATAAGTTGGTGAATGCGTTCCTCGTACAACTCTGCCGTTTTGTCTTGGGGGTGTTGAGCCCGAATTAGTGTGAAATGATCGCGAGCGGCCACGAGGTCGCGATCGCCATAGGCTTTGATACCCGCTTCAAACTCCGATAAGGTTGCCAGTTTCTCGCGCTGCCGGTCCTCAGGTTCAGCATCCAAGACTTCGTAAATGCTGCTCACTTGGGTGCGGCCTTTGACGATGACTCGATCTAAAAACCGCAGGCTATATCGATCGGGGTCTTGCAAACGGTCGCGCACGGCATCGGAGATGATCAGAGAGGCCCCATAGACCTTAGACAGCCCTTCTAAGCGGGCCGCTAGATTGACCGTATCAGAGATGGCATCGGGCTGAATGCGATCCGGTTCGCCAATCATGCCAGCCATCACATAGCCCGTATGCAGGCCAATCCCAATTTCGATCGGATGCGATCGCCACGAACCCGGTTTGAGTTGCTGATTATAGGCGCGCACCTCATGGAATTGGGCGATCGCCGAGTCGATCGCGTCTTCCACCGCATAGGGAAAGACCGCCATGATGCCATCGCCAATAAATTTCACCACAAAGCCGTTATGGGTTCTCACCAGGGGAGAAATGCGCTGCAGATAATTGTTGATAAATCGGAAAGTTCTTTTGACCCGCATCTTTTCCGCCATATGGGTAAAGCCCCGAATATCGGAAAACAACACCGTCATTTCTTGCCCCATATGTTCGCCGAGCTGGACCTCTTCAACACTGTCCTTGCCCAGAAAACGTAAATACTCGGGGGGAAAGAAACGCGAAAAGGCCTGTTTTTGCTCTTCAAGGCGATCAAAAGACTGCTGAATTTGGGCCGCCATGGTGTTGATGGAATCAGCTAACTCACCCAGTTCATCCGTGCGGTTGATGACGACCCGCTGTTGCCAATGGCCCTCGGCGATGTCTTTAACGGCACCATTGAGTTGCAAAATCGGATTTGTCAAACGCCGCGACAGCCAGGTGCCCACGATCATCGCAATCACCAGCGCTAATCCACACAGCAAAATCGTCACGCGGGTATTGGCCACAATCTGGCCCATAAATTCCGACTCTGGCACGACTACCACAATCAGCCAGTCGAGGCCAAACCCATCGTTGAATGGCAGTACCTCTAGAAACTGACGTCTACCATCGACCGTAAACGTCAATTGACGACTTTGTTGAATGTTTTCAAACGACCCAAAGCGTTCTTCGAGATAAGTTGCCGCTCCTTCCACATAAATGTCGTTACTTTGGGTCGCCTCACGAAATTGCGGGACTTGCCCCAACATTTTCATCAAGGGCTCATCCGTCGAACTGGAGATCAGATTGCCCTGACGATCAATCACAAAGGCTTGCCCAGATCGCCCAATTTCTAACTGTTTAAGAAAGGTGCGAAATTCCTCTGGCAGCACCACGTCAGCGGCGCAAACCCCCAACAGGGCTCGATCACCTTGATCGTACACAGGGACACTGGCGGTCACATTGGGCAACCGACTAGTAAAAGCAACATAAACATCTGTCCAGTTGGGGCCTTCTGTAGCGGTTGCGGCCTGAAACCAGGGCCGCAGCCGCGAGTCGTAAGTTGATTCGCCTTGGGAGACAAAATGTTGACGATAGCCCCGCACATCTAAGCTGTATTGCCGTCGCTTAAAATTAGTGCCCGGGTTGCTGTAAGACAACTGCAGTTGCCCTGTGTCGGGCGATCGCAAAATCCCAAAAAATTCCCCAGACTGGGCACTGCCACAGTACACCAAGGCAATTTCAGGATAGATCTTCATTTGTTGAAATAGCAGATGCTCCCCTTGAGTGGCGCCTTCGATATCCAGATCTCCGTGGGAAAATGCCGTCGCATTGAGGCGATTAATCGCATGGGGATTGCCAAAATAGCTTTGCAGTTCCCCTTGAATCCTGGCTGACACTTCACTACGTAATTGTGATGCCAACACTTGAACTGCCTGTTGACCATTGCGAAAAGACAGATAGCCCACTAAACCGACTGCCACAAAAACCTGCACTAATACAGGCAACGTAAACGCTCGGTGTAGAGAGTTACGGCGCACCATTTGCTGCGTGCGGTGCCCGATTTGGCGAAGACGGCGGGGAAACTGATTCACAGGTAGAGAGGGCTGATGGAAAGAAGGGGCGCACAGTCGTCAGCAACCAGCGTTAAGTTGCTGTTGCCCTAACCATAGACATTCAGGGCAGCATGTCAGGAAATGCCATCTGTTTCAGATTGCCCAATTGCAGTGGATAATCTGCGTCCAGTATCAGTGACAACACTGACTGGGGGGACTCATAAAACTGGGTGACGTTAGCCAAATTGTATTTTCGCGGCTTCATAGACCGTTTCCGTAATTTCAGTCAGGCCTTGCGCTTCGGCAAACTTTTCGATTTTCTTACGAGCGGCTGGTCGTACAAAAAAGGGGATTTCCTTTAGGCGCTTTTCGGCAGCCGCCGCCCAAACAGGGGAATTAGCCATAGTTGAGATAGATATCTTAAATTATTTTGATTATTCCAGATCTCTGAAATTAGGGTGACAGCATTGTAAAAAATCAACTGCTGCGAAACGCTAAACCTTAGCTATCCTTGTGGACAAGTGTACTCATTTATAGCCCACGCTCAGTCAAGGGGGCTCAATCATGGTCCGTTTTGCCAAATTTTTCAGTTGCGGTTCGCTGACGCTCATGGCCTTAGTGCTGGTGGGGAGCGTCAGGAGTCCAGTGGCGATCGCGGATGGCATTCCTGGGGTGACCTTGGGCACGGAAACCGGCGCTGACCCTACGCCCGCTGATGGTACGGTTACTGACGGAGCCTCAGACCTTTATACCCAGGCCATGTTGGTGGGCTATGCCGCTGATGAGCAGGGCGATTATCAAACGGCACTCATCAACTTTCGCCGAGCCCTGGCAGAACGTCCGGGAGATGTGTATGCCCTAAGAGCGATCGCTAACGTCGAATCGTACCTCGCTGCCGAACGCCGCGAAATTGCTCGACAGCAACGGCTAGCAGCGTTGCAACTGCAAGTAGAGGCTGCGGTTGCGGTCAATGATTGGGCCTGCGCTGCGGCCACCGTTGATGAAATGATGACCCTGGTGCCGCCCAATTCCCTGGAAAGAAGTCGTCTGGTTACGTATCGGGGCGAGCTGTCGTCACTGCTGGATGCGCGCTCCGATATTGAACAATGGTCAAGTGTTTGCCCGGGTTAACGACTGCAGCAAGTTGTTAAGTGATTTGCGTTTACGGCAATATTTCTTCTGTCAAAGATTAGATATCGATATCTTGAATTCAAGGCCATCTAGTTGGAGTTACCGGCCATGAACTCCCCCAATTCGAGTTCGTCCCCCCTGCCCCCAGACGATCCGCAGCATCTCTCCAGATTGCGATCGCTCATGGAGCGGGTGATGGCTGACGGCAAAATCTCAGCTGCCGAGGCAACCGAGCTCCGATCAGCGCTCATAGCTGATGGACAGCTCACTCCAGACGGGATGGATTTAATGCGCACTGTGATGAAAGATTACCTCGGCGATGGGCCTTTAGAGTTTGAATAGGAACAAGCCATGTCACTGAGAATTACCTCTGGTAATAGTTACCCGCTTGGGGCAACCGTAGAGGCGGCAGGCGTTAACTTTTGCATTTATTCCCAACACGCTACGGGGATCGACCTGCTCCTCTACGCTTCACCGGAGGCCCCCTACCCAGAACACACCATTCATCTCCACCCCAGCTATCATCGTTCCTTTAATTACTGGCATGCCTTTGTCAAAGGCATCCGAGCTGGGCAGGTCTATGCCTACCGAGCCACCGGCCCTTATGCTCCCAAGCAGGGCCATCGCTTTGACCCGGCTAAAGTTTTGCTCGATCCCTATGGCCGAGCTGTGGTGGGGCAGGCCCTCTACGATCGGCAGGCCGCCTGTTACCCCGGTGAGAACTCTCCTTATGCCCTGAGGAATGTCGTCGTCGACTTAGCTGCCTACGATTGGGAAGGAGATACGCCCTTAGACATCCCCTACTCTCGGACGGTGATTTATGAACTGCACGTAGGCGGTTTTACCCAAAATCCCAACTCGGGGGTCGCTCCCGAAAAGCAAGGCACCTTTGCCGGTGTGATTGAAAAAATCCCGTATCTTAAGTCGCTGGGGGTGACCGCCGTTGAGTTGCTCCCAGTGCATCAATTTGATGAGCGTGATGCCCCCCTGGGCCTGAGCAATTACTGGGGATACAGCACCATTGGCTTCTTTGCACCTCACCATGCCTACAGCTCTCAACTTGACCCCATGGGGCCGGTCAATGAGTTTCGAGACATGGTCAAAGCCCTGCACAAAGCCAATATCGAAGTCATCTTAGACGTTGTCTTTAATCACACAGCTGAAGGCGACCATCGCGGACCAACGTTTTCTTTTCGGGGGCTCGATAATCAGACCTACTACATTTTGGATAGCGAAGACGCGACTTACTACGCCAACTATAGTGGCTGCGGCAATACTGTAAAAGCCGATCACACAGTTGTGAGTCGCTTTATTCTCGATAGTTTGCGCTATTGGGTGTCGGAGATGCATGTCGATGGTTTTCGGTTTGACTTGGCCTCAGTCATGTCCCGCGATAAGGCCGGACTGCCGTCTGATGATCCCCCGATTCTTTGGGCGATCGAGTCTGATCCAGTACTAGCGCGAACCAAGCTCATTGCCGAAGCCTGGGACGCTGCCGGACTCTATCAAGTGGGCTCTTTTATTGGCGATCGCTTTGCCGAATGGAATGGTCCCTTTCGCGATGATGTACGGCGCTTTGTCAAAGGGGATAAAAACACTGTGGGCACCTTAGCCTCGCGGATTCTCGGCAGTCCTGACATTTTTGTCGATGATCCCCAACGGGAAACCAATCGCAGCATTAACTTTGTGACCTGCCATGACGGTTTCACCCTTCACGATGTTGTTGCCTATAACCAAAAACACAACACTGCTAATGCCGAAAAAAATCGTGACGGCACCGATGCTAACTTCAGCTGGAATTGCGGGATAGAAGGCCCGACGACGGAGCCAGAAATTCAAAAGTTGCGCATCCAACAGCTGAAAAATCTAGTTACGATTCTGCTGATTGCTCAAGGCACGCCCATGTTGCTCATGGGAGATGAAGTTTGCCGCACTCAAAAGGGCAACAACAACGCCTATTGTCAAAACAATATGCTCAGTTGGTTTGACTGGGATCGCCTGAACGACCATGGCGAAGTCTTGCGCTTTACTCAACGCATGGTCGATCTCGTGCAAAACTTACGGCTCTTTCAACAAACTCGATGGTTTCAGGTGACTGAAAAGCATATCGATGCACCCCATCTCATTTGGCACGGTGTCAATCTATTTGAACCTGACTGGGCCGAGCATTCTCATAGCTTAGCTTTTACCCTTCAGGACCCCAATGTCGAAGAAGAAATGCACGTTATCCTCAACGCCTATTGGGAACCTCTGGAATTTGCCTTGCCCCAGCCCCATGCGCATAGTCATTGGTATCGCATTGTTAATACCGCTCGCACCGCCCCTAGAGATATTGTGGATGGCACCACGGAGGCGGTGAAAAGTAACTGCTATTTAGTTGCTGCCCGTTCTTGTGTCGTGTTGATGGCGCTTTAGACAGCTAACCGAATGAAGACCTAGGAATGTTGAGTAGCCTTGGTCTCCCTAAAGTTTGAACTCTATGATGGCAACATATAGCGGCATGCAGTTGAGTCAAGCACACACTGTTCCCTACTCCCTATTCCCTGTTCCCTTCAAGCAAACGAACTGTACTTGACCAAACTGCACAGGGCTACAGCAGAATGCGGAATGCGGAAACAAGAA
>CAZLYS010000241.1:0-6688 GCA_964563415.1 uncultured Halomicronema sp. | reverse complement strand
GGTCACGACGCACAGCGACCCGACTAGTCGGCCCACTGCCTGCTCTACTGAGCTGGCCGGTGTGCGGGGAGCCTTCGCACGCTTCACTTTTTTGAGTGCTTGGGCAAAGTCGGTACCGACTTCCTCACAATATTGCAGCGTTGATTCCGTCGGCTTGAATTTGACGCGAATCGGGTCAAACGCCAAGCTATAGCCACCGTCTTTGAGCTTATTTTCTAACAGGTCGATCGCCTCACCACTCCAGCCAAAGGACCCAAATACCCCCGCCAGTTGGGTCTTCGACGCGGTGGACAAAATGATGCCCAGGGCCGTTTGAATCTGGGTCGGGGCGTGCCCTCCCAAGGTGGGTGACCCAATCAAAAATCCGGCAGATTTTTCCAGCGCCGTCTTGATATCGTCAGGGTCGGCCTGTTCGGCGTTGATTGACTCTACCGCCACTCCAGCTTTGGTAATGCCGTGCGCCAGGGTTTGAGCGATAGTGGCCGTGTTGCCATAGGCTGAGGCGTAAATCAGCGTCACTGACAGTTCTTTACCCTTTTGCTGCTGACTCCACTCTTGATACGTGTGGATAAGCTCACGGGTATGGTAGCGAACGACCGGCCCATGCACAGGAGCAAACATGCGGACTTTAAAGGTCGATAGTTTCTCTAGCGCAGCGCTCACTTGGCGCGCATTAGGGGCCATCAGACAGTCGTAGTAGTAGCGGCGATCGCTCAACAAGTCCTGCCAGTTCAAATCATAGACAGCGTTGTCACAGAGGTGCATGCCAAAAAACTTGTTGCTGTACAGCACCTGCGTATAGTCGTCGTAAGTCCACAGTCCCTCAGGCCAGCGCGGGGTGGGTACGGGAATAAACCGGAGACGATGGCCTTTGCCCAAATCAATTTCCGCTTCGTCACCTTTAACTATCTGGATCTTTGGCAACTGATCGGGCAGCAGGTTTTCTAATGCTTTGGCGGCTGGATTAGAGCACACCACAATCGCGTTTGGGGCTTTTTCTAGCAACACCTTGAGCGTGGTGGCTCGGTTGGGGTTGATGTGCCCCAAGATGATGTAATCCAATTGGGCGGGATTAACCTGCTGCTGTAAGGTGGTCAAAAAGCTGTCGGTAAATGACTCTCCTGGAAAGTCAATCAACGCCAGGCGATCACCCCGAATGAGATAACTATTAGAAGTGGTGCCCCGCTCTAGTGCGTACTCGATTTCGAAGCGTAGTCGTTGCCAACTGCGCGAGCGCATAACCTCTGTATGGGCAGCGATCGTGAGGGTTTGCACATCACGCGGTTGAGTCATGGTCACAGCTTTAGGCCCTCACTAATGCAGGATTTTGATGATTGAACAGCAATGCGAATGGCAGATAGAGCAATGATTGCCCCATGGCGTGCGATCGCTTTGCCCTTTCTACTCAGCAGGAGGTTGAGCGCTATCAACCTCGACTATGAAACTGTTATTGAGTGACTGTCTCTTCCATCATAAAGTTTGCAAACGGCGAAGAGGGGTCGCACTCATTTGCAAGTTCATCACTATTTATTGGGTTTATTTATCGAGCCCATCTTTACCCTTAGCTCAGTGCAATACAGTGATTAGCGGCGGTGTCGCCCATTGTGGTGTCGCCTGATATCATTCGCAGTCGCGATTCGCGAGTGAACCATCAGGCATGACCGTATTGCAAAACAACACCATACTCCGGTTTACACCCCGCAGATTGGCATCTTTAAGGTTCGCGCCCTTCAGGTTAGCCTGACCTAACTTGACCGCTAGCATCACCGCCCCCTCAAGATTGGCGTTTGACAGGTCAGCATCCAATAGGTTGGACTGAGACAGGTCTGCACCCCGCAAATCAGCCCCAGAGAAGTTGGCTTTTGACAATTGCGTCCCAGTCATCTGCACCCCTTGCAGATTCGCCCCGCTGAGATTGACGTTGTCCATAAATGCCAGAATGAG
The DNA here is from genome assembly GCA_964563415.1 of uncultured Halomicronema sp. Classification (GTDB taxonomy): domain Bacteria; phylum Cyanobacteriota; class Cyanobacteriia; order Phormidesmidales; family Phormidesmidaceae; genus Halomicronema. Next base: position 4,744 of record CAZLYS010000241.1, on the reverse strand, counting down.
ATTGGCTTTCGTCAAGTTGGTGCCACTGAGGTTAGCATCGGTCAGCGTCGCAATCTTGAGGTTGGCACCGCTCAAATCCAGGCCACTCAAGTCTGCTTCATCCAAGATACAAACGGGACATTCATTCGTTTCTTTTAGCAAGTCGATGTCTTCTTGAATCGCCGCCCAGCTAGGTTGTGACAGCCCTAACCAAAACAGGGCAGCGAGACAGAAGGCCAATAACGTACGCTTCATTCCGAAATCCTGGCTTGCAACCGTTACATTGTCTCACCCGAGCGAACAATCTCAAGCGATTATTCGCGGATTTTTGACTGGCAAGGCGTGAAAGGACTGATGACAAAAGGCGAGTCGGTAGCGCAGAACCCAGAACGCTACGTTGCACACTCGCTCTATTGCACCAGCCCTGACTCTCAAGCTTTCCAGGCTTTATCCCAGTAGGGCCTTGGCGCGGGTGACAAAATTATCAGCCGTAATGCCATTCAACGCCATGATTTGAGCAGCGCTGCCCGCAGTTTCGCCCCGTTTCCAAGCAAAAGTGTCGCGGGGAGCCATGCTGCGGAGCATGATCGGCTCCAGCATTGCCGATGAACCGCCGGTTACACCGATTAGGGCGTCGCCGTCAAAGAGCTGAGCAAATTCGGCATCGGTGAGGAAGCCATCATCAGGCTCAGAAGACATATCCCAAGCAACGTCGGTCGGTCGATACAGACGTCGGGGATTTATCACAGAAACCACCTTGACGCCAATACCCGCAGTGGTCAGCTGCTCCGCCGCCTCGAAGACTGGAATCAAAGTCATATCGCCGATCACGGCAAAGACCACGGTTTTGCTGCCCGCCGTGGCACTGAGTTCAATGGCTCCTTTGGCCAACGCGGTGCGCGTTTGTTCTAAGGTGGTGCGAATGGGCAACGGTGACTTACTGGCAGTGATGGTCACCCCTTTGTTAAAGGTGCCTAATGCCCACTCGTAACAAGCTTGAATACTATTGGCATCGATCGGGAAGAGGGGGAAGATGTTGCCGTTACGCATCATGCCCGCAAAGTAGTTCTCGATTTCGGGGCGTTGGTGAGTCCAACCGTTACGACCCTGCTCTAGTGCTCCCGCCGTAAACAGAGTGATGGTGGACGGAGTGGGACGGCGCAACTCGGCCATGGCCTGGGTAACCGTCTGCCAGATCGGTAGGCCGTTGATCGCAAATGACTCGTAGGAACACCAGAGCGATCGCGCGCCAAATAGCGCTTGTGCTGCCGCCAAACCCGAACAGGCATCCTCACTCAGGGGTTCGTAAACTTGGCCCTGCGGTTGCTGAAAGTACAGTTCATCCGTGGTGGGGTGAATAATTTTGAGGGCCTGGTTAATGTTGTTGATACCCGAGGCCGCATTGCCATCAGCATTCGTCACAATGAATTGCGGATCTTGTTGACCCACGTGGGCGACCAATGCCCCCATGGCAGTTGTGGCAACCTTTTTGTCCCCACCAACGGCAAATTCTTCCAGCGGCAGCGGGCCTAAGTCGGGCAATGCCAAGATGGATTCGGTGACCGCCGTCGATGAACTTGGCCCCCCATTAGAGCGCACCCAGTTAGTCCGCACCAACTCCCAAGCGGCGGGGGTGAGGGCACGAGCTTTCAGAGCGTCAACAATATAGTCTTTTTCCAGGCTATCGCCGGGATACAAGTTGTGGGATTTAGCGCCGCGTTTGTGAACACCTGCGCCCTTGAGTTGCTTAATAATCAGCACAGTCAAGGTGCCACCCAGAGCCGATTTGGCGGCCTTATCCGCCGCTTCAAGTACTGCTTGGGTAAAGGCTAACCGCTGCTGTGGCGAAAACTGGGTGCTGTCAACGTAAGCACCGGGTTGATTGGCATCATCAAAATCCTTCGCATCGATCAGGATGACTTCCTCAAAACCATTAGCGCTCCAGTAAGTCGTCATGGTGGCGTTGGACTGGGTAGACACCATGCTGTGGTGCTCTTGAGAGTAGCCATTCCAAACCAGTACGGGCAAGAAGTTGGTGACTTGGGGATAGGCCGTGTGGAAGTGACCAAAGCTGCTCATGATGTAAGGTTCACCTAAGCCGCCGTCGCCAATCGTCACCGGAAAGAGGATGCCGGGGTGCAGCTTGGAACCCGCCATGGCGAAATGCTGCCCCTGACCCAAAGGTCCCGCCGGACTGAGCAAACCAGGGATTTGACCGGAGAGGTGTCCCAACAAACCATGGGTTTCGCGGAAGCGATCGCACATCTGCTGCACAGTCTCGATGCCCATGGCTTCTAGAGAGCGATCCAGAAAGACTGTGCTGTAAAAGCCAGGGGCGTGGTGGCCGACTTCGGTGACGATATTTTTGTGGCCCAGCATGGTGAGCGCCGCGATGCCATCGGCGATACTGGCAAACCCACCGGGGTGTCCAGACTGCTTGCTCGCAGTGACTTGTAGGGTGAGGTAGCGCAGGGCATCAGCCGCTAACATCGTCTGATAAACCGTCGCTGCGTCGCTGGGATCTGCGATCGCTGCCTGACCTTCACCGATCGCGGGTGTTGTTCCGTAGGTGTCGAAATCGGGTAAAGACTCAGCAAAATGCTGAATGCCTTCACAAAATGCAGGAGCCGTTGGCTTAGAAGTGACTGCGGTCATGTCCAGATACCTGTGTGCGTCAACAGAGCAGCGCTCAAAATCAAGATCCATCCTACCGACATTGCGTCCCACGTTTGACGATTGCCATGTGGTAGTAGATCAGCTCTCTAGATTTTACTGTTTATTGATGACTTCATAAATCGAAAATGCTTCTTGGATTGATTAAAGTCAATTCAAGAAGCATCTCAAGTCGAACGATCAGATGATGCGCTTGCCGCGATATTATTTGCTTGCCAAGACTAATTCAGAGAATTTGTGGGACGGATGCTAGACCTATAGTATGAATTCGACTAATCGGGTTGATGTTGAGAAATCATTCTGAACGATTGGTCCGGCCAGCTATTTTTTTTCTCATACAGTTGCCTTTGTTCGCGTTTGCCCCCAGACGCTAGCGTTCAATTCATTTGGCTCTATGTCGAATTCACCTGATCAAAAGCCCCCCCAATCTTCGAATGAGGAGCGATCTCCGCGCCGCTCCCTTTCCCCATTACTCAAAATTGCGGCTGGGTTGGGGGCCATCGCCGCCGCTGGTGGTGTGGTCGCTGTTATTTGGGGCGATCGCCTGATCGAATCCCAGGTGATTCCCATTGTTGAGGAAGAAGTCGAAACGACGATTGGTCGACCAGTTGAGATTGGCGAAGTCAAAGGACTCTCATTTTGGGGCATCCGCTTGGGCCAGAGTTCCTTGCCACCGACTGCGACCGATGCCACCACCGCCACAGTCGAAGAAGTGCGGGTGCAGATTAACTTAGGGGCCCTGCTCTTTCATCGTGAAATTCAGCCAGACATTATTTTAATTAGTCCGGACGTCAATCTAGTGCAGGCGGCCGACGGCCAGTGGATTGAGCTGGACCTCCCCGAGGCGGTGGAAGATCCCCCTTTTGAACTAGAACTGCAACATGTTGAAGTGCGCGATGCCCGACTTACCATTTCGACGGAGATTCAAGATGCTGAGGCCCTTGTGCCACCAGCTCCCATTGTTATTGACGACGTCGATGTCAATGCGATCTTTGCGGGTGAAGCCTCTAACGAGGTTGCCTTTGAACTGTCTGGTGATGTCGAGACTGGTCGGTTTGAGATTCAAGGTGAGGCTGATCTGGAACAGCTCGCCCTGCAAGCAAATGTGCAGTTGCAGGATCTGCCAACCACCGGGGCCAATCTAGTGCTGCCTGCCCTCGTCGGCATTAGTGGCGGCGTACTCAATACGAACCTTACGGCGGCAGCAGCGCTCACCGAAGACTATCAGATCGATCTAGAGTCGGTCGATGTGCAGGGCACCGCTCGGTTTCGGGATGGGGAAGTGCAGGTGCAGGGCTTGCCCGCTCCGATTCGCAATATTAACAGTCGCTTACGGTTTCGAGGGCAGCAGGTCACCCTGGAAGAAACTGGCCTCCAGCTCGACGACATTACCCTAATGGCAAAAGGGCAGGTGCATTTAGAGGAGGGGCATGACCTGCAGGCGCAGATTCCGGCGATCGCGATCGCGGATATCCAATCCCTCGCCGATCTGGAGTTACCCATCGATGCCAAAGGTACCTTTCAGCTTGAAGCTGAGGTTACGGGTGATTTGCTCGACCCGCAGATTCGGGGACGCCTGAGCAATCGCGAGGCGGTGCAGGTTGACCAAGTCGCGATCGCCACTCTAGCTGCCGACTTTGCGTTGAGCCTAGAACAGTTTGACCTAACTGAGCTGCGGATTGTGCCGGAAGCTGGTGGAGTTGTGTTGGCTCAGGGCGAAGCCGATCTCACCGATTTAACCAACCCTCAAGTTCAACTCACCGCTCAAGTCGATGTCCCCGTCGATATATACGCCGGACTCTACGGGGTGACCTTGCCAGAGGACATCGTTATTGGGGATCTGACCGCCGATGTCCAAGCGGCGGGCACGCTCGATTCCCAAACGGCAGCGGCCCAGTGGCAACTGGCGAATTCTTCGTTTCCAGGCGCGGGGGAGTTGACCCTAGCAGATAACCAACTCGTGCTCGACCCAGCTCGATTGCAGGTGGCCGATGGCACGATTATGGCAACAGCGATCGCTGATCTCACGACTGGCAACTGGCAGGCTACTGCGACGACTGACCAAGTCCCGGTAGAAGAATTCACCGCCCAG
>CAZLYS010000240.1:0-6721 GCA_964563415.1 uncultured Halomicronema sp. | reverse complement strand
GCCACCAGCTATCTTCTGAGCTATCGAGTTGACGTTTGTAGAAGTGCTCGAACTTTCTGCAGCGCCATTTCTAAACCCACTTGAGCGATCGCCGATAGCTCTTCTGTAAAGTCCATCTCAGCGGTGGGCAACAACAGGTGAAAGGCTTGGGGCGAGGTGTCGTAGAGTTGGACCGTGAGTTGTAAGAGTTCGGCGGGGTCGCTGCGGTGGGCGTCGAGGCTCTTGGCGGCAGCAGGTTGGAGTGATCTCACCTGCACATCGGTTTCGGCACCGGGCAAAGTCGCATCAATAAAGACGACGCGATCGCACTCCGCCAGCGCCGCCGCCAGCTCGGGAGAAAGTTGATGGCAGGCGATCGCCGTCACATCAGGCAAATTCCAAGCTGCTACCTGCTCTGCCGCCAGATAACCGACCCCGTCGTCCCCTCGCAGGGTATTGCCATAGCCAATGACCAGTGTTTGCATCAGCGACTTTTTTGCGCCATTAACGCCAACGGGTTGAAGTCAAGCAACCAGCTGAGAACGGGTAGCGCCACATGGTCTGGCAGCACTTCAATACGGAAATGAAAGGGGAGAATAATCTGCAAGGCCGGACTATTGGGATGCAAAATTGACCGCACCCACACCACCAACTGCAAGGTGTATTGTCGCATCGGCTCTTTCATGCCGGGTATTTGGCTCAAGTTCACCAAGGCTGGCCCAACCTCTAGCGTTACTTGATTGTCGGGGCGGGTCATTAGGCTTTCAGCAGTTACGCTGACGCTAGTTTGCAAGTTTGGGTTAATTACGGTGGGGGCCTGAGAAGGCAGCAGATCAGTAGTGCTACCAGGCACCTGACGAATGACTCGCTGGGCAAACCCACCGTGTACGCTCAGAGCACTGCGGTCCCACTGTACAAACACCTGCTGATCGGGCAGGGTATTGACGATACTGATGTTGAGGGATTTAATCGGTGGCTGCAACGGTTTCTTGCCTTGGGGCATAACTTGCCATGCAACCGTGCCGGTGGGTCCTTCCTCATTTAGGAAAGTGATTTTGAGCAGTGAGGTGCCGTTAATCGTTTGGGTTTCAGCTTCGGCGCGATAGAGGGATTGCTGCTGCAGTTGCGCATTCACGGCATTCTGCAATTCCTCACCCTGCAGGACGATAGCGACCTGGTCTTCGAGTTTATCTTCAACGGACAGCGCCATCTGATACAGCACATAGACAACGCAGATGAAGTAAATCGTGAGAATGAGAAGTTCGACGCCCATAAAGCAGGTGCCAGCAACCGATGATGAAAGCCTCGGCTTTCAGGATATAGCAGAACTCAGAGTTCAGAGTTGGAGGGATATCGATTCCTTTAGATTTGGACGACAAATGTTACGCTGTGACCCCAGACACTCATTTCTAAGAACGTGAGTTCGACGGCCTAAAAAATGTTTGCCGACACCTTAGTAGACTGCCGCACTTCTCAAAGAGTCAAATCCGCGGTTTTAATTCAGTAGCCTTTAGCCTTTTGCGATCTTGATTTAGGGCTAACGGGGTGGAGCTTCGTGAAGACGAGGGGCGAGCGGCTGACTGCAGGGTGGTTATAGCCGATTTGCAATCCGTCAAAACGGCGAAAAAAGGGGGCCGTCTATGGGGGTGACGGTGGCAAAAAAGTTAAAAGTCGTAAGCGGCATATCGTAGCCGATTCCTAAGGTTGTGTGTTGGGCGTATTGGTGAGCGAAACCAATGTGTCCGAACGTTTAAGGAGCCGTTGGGTGTTCCACGCTGTGTGTGAACACTTATCGCAACTGCAGGTGGCTTACGTCGACCAAGGGCATTCGGAAGAGAATCTTGCCCGGGCAGTCTGTGGAGAAGTCGTGCAGGTTGAGGTCATCTAACACTCATCGAAAACGTTTGAAGTTTAGATCGTTGAGCAGATCTTTGGTGGTTCCAATTGCTATCAACGACTTAGCCAGAATGATGAGGTCTACCCAGACCCTAGCGAAGGCATGATTTACGGGGCTCTGATTCGTCATGATGTTACGCTAGTTAGCCACTTAAGATTTTGGGCGTTGCTGATTTTGGGTATGAATTGAATCACTGGCTAGAAGAATAATATGGGCTGACTCCCCGTCGAGAGAGGAGAGCGGGCATCTTGCCCGCGGCCTCAAATGCCGGATTCATACTTCGATTCAGCAATGCCAGATTTTGTTTGCAAATTAGCTCTCGTACCATCATTGGTTAACCATCAGATGCCAGTCGGCGGCAACGCCCAGGGGCGTGAATTGCGTTGCGGCACTCTGATAAGGGGCTGGGGCAAGGCTCAAAATATAGACTGGAGAAGGCTGTTGCCAAATGGGCAACAAAGCCGCTGAAGGTTGCGCTACGACCCGGCGATCGCAATAAAAATCGAGGGACGGGCGATCGTAAAAATCAGCGATATAAATGGGCTGACCAACAGGGACTTGGGCATTGATTAAATTCGCTACGGGTAATACTGGAAAGGCTTCTCCTAATTCCCAGAGCCAATGGTCAGACGTCATGAATATGAGAAAACTGACATAGAGGCCAATCATAAGTGTCGGGATGAAGCGTGTTTGTTGCTGAAATATAGAATAAGCCGCTAATCCAGTTGTCACCATGACGCCTAAAAAAGTGAGGGCTAAGGCCAGAGAAGGCTCACCGCCCCAAGGACTGGCATAGACGAGCCCCCCTGCACCACCCACACAAAAAATGGCTAAAAACCATCCCCATCCCCAGGGAATCCGTTTTAGCGTGAGCCCCCGTCCACTCCAGTGACGATGGAGATTCCACGTGGCTGTCAGAGCGACCCCGACCGCTAGCGCCATCGCTGGATACAGTGGAAAAATGTACCAGGGGAGTTTTGTGCTCATGATGGAGATGGTCAGCAGGTAAACCACCGTCCAAACCAGCACCAGTTTGGCCCAGGTTTCATAACGCGATCGCCACGTGAGCCATAAGCCCGTCGGCCAAAAGATCAGCCACGGCCAACTATATTTCAATAGCTCCAGCAGGTAGTACCACGGTGGGCCTTGATGATTGTCGATAGAGTCCCACACTCGGCCCAGGTTTTGATTGAGCAGAGTGACATCAATAAACTGTGCACCATAGTATTGCCATTGCAATATGTACCAGCCAATAACCGGCACACTACCCAAGATGAGGCCGCTCCATAGATTAGGCGATCGCCACTCTTTCGGGGCATCCCACAGCAGCCACAACAACGCAATGCCCAGCAGTAGGACACCCAAAATTCCTTTGGTGAGACACATGCCAGCAAAGCACAACCCTACACCTAAATACGCGGCGGGTTGCCGCTGTGATCGTCGTAGTAACCAGAGCAGCGTAATAAAGAAACACACGACTGCCCCGTCGAGCATCGCCAAACGCCCATGACGGGCAACCGGCAACCAAGTTAAATAAACGCTTGCCCCCATCACGGCATATAGCCGGGTGGGAAAGATTTCTCGTCCTAGCAGATAAAGCATCGGCACTGAGGTGGCGGTCAAAACCGCCCCTGGGAGCCGCGCTGTCCATGTCTGCACGCCAAAGAGTTGAAAAACTACCGCAATTAAACTGTGCAGGAGCGGGGGCTTGTTGAGATAAGGCTGGCCCCAAAGTTGAGGATGTAACCAAGCTGACCAAGTTTCTCCACGGCTGATCTCCCGCGCCACCTGCGCCACCGTCCCTTCATCCCAGTCCCGCAGGGGAACCCCGTTGAGATCGATGCAGCACAAAAGCAATGCTGCGCCCCCCAACAGCAGCAACCATGCGCGATCGTTTAACTGAGTATTCGAATTCGAAATCATGCGGACAAATGACGGGCAATAGTAAAAAGACTCTCACTTGATGGCAACGGTTGCACACTTATCATTGTGCTGCGTTTTAGGGGTGGATTCATCGACTGCATCAACATCTGCCAAGTTTTGAGTGAAAACAGTTGCGCAGTAGATATGGCAGATATGGAGCGGCACCCCCCATCCATTTGTTTATTCCATCAGTGTGGCATCCACATTCTGCAAAAGTACGCAAAATTAGCATACGAGGACTTGACACTGGAGTGCCTCCGAGATTGCCTAAGATCCATACTACGCAAAGCTTGTCGGAAGTTTACAAAGCCAAACATCATCTTAAAAGTGTGAAGTTGGCGACTGGCTTGACAAGGCTTTTTAAAGTTCTAGATGGATTCGCTGAGATATATTGACCCATTTTTTCGAAGGGGAAACAGAGAAAGCGTCAACCCATCGTTCAACTTTTTCCAAGAAACTTTAATATCTGGAGAATTCGCATCAAGTTTCAGTGATCTGGACCTATTTGATCCTGAAATTTTTGGCCCTCTACGCCCAAGTTAGCGTGATCACTGAGGGGTTTGAACTGTTTGGTCAACGTCTGAAAACCTTTGATATCAGGCTTGAGCAGGTTTGCTTGAAGATGTATTCAGCGAATATACGGATACTTTTTAGAAGGCGTACTGAGAGTCCCGTATAACAACGATGGTGACAAAGGGGCTGGATGTTGAAAATGAATCTAGTTTCCTAAAACTGTCGCTCTAAAAACGCAAGGAAATCCGCAGAAATGGCTAACCAGACTTCTTCTCTTCGCTCTCGTGGTATGGAAATGCTGATTGCTTATAAGAATCAGCCTTCTGTTGAACTGCGTAACCGCTTAGTCCGCTTGAATGCTGGACTGGTCAGAAAAATTGCCCACCGTGTCAGCCATCAGTGCTCTGAGCCTTATGAGGACCTTGAGCAAATTGGTTATTTAGGACTAATCCGTGCGATTGAGCGCTTCAATCCTGTTCAAGGATGCGCCTTCAGTTCATTTGCTGTGCCTTACATTCGCGGTGAGATGCTTCACTTCCTGCGCGATCGCGGTACTACTGTTAAGATTCCCCGTCGCTGGCAAGACTTGCAAAAAGAAGCACAAAAATGTCAGGGCGAAATGATTCGTCAATTGGGTCGCCAACCTAACGACCATGAAATGGCGCAGGCTTTGAGTGTTTCTGTTGAAGAATGGCGCGAAGTCAAAATGGCGAATAAGAATCGGATGCCTCTGAGCTTAGACGCTACGGTCTGTCATCAGATTGACTCCAGCATTACTTTGGGTGATACGCTTCCCGATACTTACTACCAGCGCATGCAACTGCTAGAGGAAGATCGTCAACAGCTCCAGCGGGCAATGGCGCAGCTCGAAGACAAAACTCGCTCTGCTATCGAATATGTATTCTTTAATGGCTTGTCTCGGAAGGAAGTAGCTGAACGCATCGGCGTCAGCCCAATGACCGTGACTCGACGCATTCAACGCGGCATCGATCAAATGATCACCTTTTTGCAGCCGCAAGCATTGCAAACCGAGCCATAAATTCTAACGATTTAATGTAAATTCCATCGTGACTAGTTTGGAAGAAACCTAACTTGCGTATTAGGGTTCACGTAAGGAGCGTAGTTGATACTATGCTCCTTTTTGTATGGCAGGTTTATGGCCAGTGACAGACAGTGCGGTAGCCTCAGCATTAAACTATCCGCTGGGCACAAAGTTATAGCTGGGCTAACGCTCAGACTTTATCGTCCGGCATACCGCTCTTCAGCAAACGGCTCTCCGCGTCGGTGATAGCCATTGCGCTCTCAAAAACCCAGGTTTTCTTGGGGCAAAAATTCAATACCACTAATCCACTTAGCGCTTTTCCAGGCGTACAGATGGGGCACAACAACTCGCATTGGACCACCGTGATCAGCGGGCAACGGCTCTCCATATAGAGTATGAGCAAAGAAGTTTTCGGGTCGATTGAAGTCTTCTAGGGTCAGATTGGTGGTGTAGTCGCCAAAGCAATGCAGCAGCACGTGGGTTGCGGTTGGCTGGATCTGCAGTGTTGCGAGAAAGTCGGGAACTGGAATACCCGTCCATTTCACATCCAGCTTGGACCAGGTGGTCACACAGTGGAAATCAGCGGTGAAATCTTGCTGGGGTAGGGCCATCATGTCATCCCAGGTAAATGTCTGACGCTCGACTAGACCCCAAGTTTTTAATTTCCAATCGGTGCGAGCAACTTGGGGAGTATCGCCATAGGTTAATACTGGAAAACCTTTGGCGAGATGCTGTCCGGGGGGGACGCGATCGCGCATCTCGGGACCCGGCTTTTCAAAATATTTCATGGCTTTTCCTCTTGGCAATTGGCCCACCGGATTTTGCACTAGCAGACATCTGCAGCAAACGGACCGCTTTCAGCTTAGGCAATTCTGGGGCATCCTGTCATGGTTCTGAAGGGAGCTTGAGGGTAGGGGAATGACAGAGTGGGAAGACCTAGCCGTCAGTTGCCCGATACTGCTCAATTTGGCTGCACGGTAATGGGGGTGCCGATCGCGACTTTCTGAAACAGCTCTTGGATTTCGTCATCCCGCATCCTTACGCAGCCGTGGGAAACAGCTTGCCCCACGAGTTCCTCTTGATTGGTGCCGTGAATGCCGATGTGGTACTCGTCATCGAAGGCAAACCCGATCCAGCGGGAGCCCAGGGGATTATCGGGACCAGTCGGAATCGCTTCTCCAGTAATGGGATGTTGCCAGAGGGGATCTTTGCGCAGGTCTAGTACGGCAAAATGACCGACTGGCGTTTCCCAATCGGCTTGCCCGACAGCGATATCGTATTCTTTGACGAGGGTCTCCCCTTCGTAATATTCCAGTTTTTTGAGTTCTAAGCGGATCACCAGACGGGTTTCGCGGACCATCCCTTCA
>CAZLYS010000239.1:0-6749 GCA_964563415.1 uncultured Halomicronema sp. | reverse complement strand
AAAACGCTAGTGTCCTCTGTCTGTATGACACTAGACTTATGAAGGTGATAGCCCATTTTGAGTGACTGACACCTTGCTACCTGCTCTAAGTCGGTTATTTTCCAGGATTTTTTATAAAGCGTATGAGCCACTTTGAAAGTATCTTTATGAAACGTAGATATGCAACCCAGCCTAACAGTTTTGCATAGACAAAATTTTGTGCTATGAGAAAGCGTAATTATTATGTTTGAGGCTAGCGATTTATTTTAAGAGTAATACATACAGCAGCAGCACCCGATTCGGTACATTGAGTGACTTCCTCATTCTTGTATAGCTTTCTCAGAGATGTTTCAGTGCTAACTGTCAAGAGATGAAAAAACAAGCACTTACTCCATAGCTCCCAGACTCTTATTAAGAGGAAATTTCAAAAACCTGTTTGGATGCTGCTGCCTTTAATGAAACCAAATCAGACGCTAAATCGATATTTAACCTCCTATTTGAAGTGAACTGTTGGTTTGTCTTTCGATCTCGGAGCTAACTGCTCCTTGATTACTAATATAAGGCTGAGAAACTTAATTGTGGAGACATAAAATCAATGTTTATGAGTTCATGAAGGAATGTTCCCTTTAGTGCTGTTCTCTACATGAAGGCTCAATATCATCCTGTTCAGGAGTATGCAGTCTGTTCCTTGTTGTAAGTAGGGACCTTTAAAGGGTGGCTTGATCCTTGTGGCTAGGAGAACAAGTTAGGTGAAATGGCAGAATAGATGTTTCCTGTTGTGAGAATAATGTTCCAATAAAAAGAAGCTGTTGAACAATTACAACAGCTTCTTTTTATTGAACTGAAATTTTCTGGTTGTCTTGGAAATGATAATCACAGCACCTAGAGCGATTTTCTGAGATTTTCCTTATTTTCTTACAGCGAACTTAGAGTTGCTTCTGTAGCGTACTTGGCATAATAAAATATGCCTAGTATGTACTTGCATTGCTCTCATCTTCTACAACAGGAAAAATCCGAAAACCTGATTAGATGCTGCTGTTTTAGACGAAATCGAATCAGACGTTAAACCGATATTTAACCTCCTACTTGACGTGGACTGATCTTTCGATCTCAAGCCGGAGCTTTTGACTCCTTGCTAATAATATAAACCTAGTTTTTTCTGATTTAGAGCTAGTGAAACCAAACTTTATGGTGAGGTTAACAAGACTGCTTGTAATGTTGCAGTTCATGTAGAGACTGCTGTCGTCACTCAATTAGCACCGCATCTTGCTGCACAATCCATACAGCAATTATGGGTGTCAGTGGCGGTGGCGGTGTGTCATTGGAGCTTGGGACTTATAGTCGTTTTTTGTAGGGTAGGCAAACAGCTGGAACAGATTAGAGATATGGCAGAGTGGCAAGTAATAGAGGGTGGCGTCACTGCGCCTAAGGGATTTCGGGCGGCGGGGGTGGCAGCGGGCCTGAAGCCGTCTGGGGCTGCAGACTTGGCGCTGATCGTTTCGGATGCTGATGCGATCGCAGCTGGAGTCTACACTCAGAGTCAGGTGCGGGCAGCCTGCGTAGATTATTGTCGCCAACGATTAGAGGCTAAGCCCTACGCTCAAGCGATTGTCGTAAATGCGGGGCAGGCTAACGCGTGCACCGGTCACCAGGGTTGGCAAGACGCGGTCACGACCTGCGAACAAGCGGCTAGGGCTTTGCAAATACCGGTCGAGTCGGTACTGGTGGCCTCGACCGGTGTGATTGGTCAGCGCATTAAGATGGAGGCACTGCAGGCAGGCCTCCCTAAGGTGGTTGCTGCCCTGTCACCAACGGGCTCTGATGATGCGGCTAAGGCCATTATTACGACTGATTTGGTGACCAAGTCGATGGCCTTAGAGATGGATTGGGAAGGGCGACCAGTGCGAGTAGGGGGCATTGCTAAAGGGTCTGGGATGATTCACCCAAATATGGCCACGATGCTGGGGTTTATTACCTGTGATGCCACAGTGTCGCCGTCTTTATGGCAGTCGATGCTGAGACGCGCGATCGCCCATAGCTTTAATCAAATCACGGTGGATGGCGATACCAGTACGAATGATTGTGTGTTGGCATTGGCGAACGGCGAATCGCGCACGCCTGCTATTACAGAATCAGGGCCAGCCGCCGCCCGACTCGAAGCCATGCTGACAGCAGTGTGTGACCATCTGGCAAAAGCGATTGCTCGTGATGGTGAAGGGGCGACTTGTCTGATGGAGGTGACCGTTACAGGGGCGGCTGATGATGCTGCGGCCCGGCAAATTGCGAAAACGATCGCGGGCTCATCGCTTTTGAAATGTGCCATTTTTGGTCATGACCCCAACTGGGGACGCATTGCCGCAGTCGCGGGGCGGGCAGGCATCCCTTTTGACCAAGGAGATTTGCGGATTCAGCTAGGGGAGTTTTTGCTGATGACTCATGGACAGCCTCAACCCTTTGATCGACCCGCTGCCAGCAATTACTTAAAGCAGGCTACCCAGGGTGAATATCTCAACACTGATACGGTCAACATTGATGTCAGTGTGGGGCATGGCACTGGTCAAGGAATTGCTTGGGGATGTGATTTTAGCTACGACTACGTCCGCATCAATGCGGAATATACGACCTGAGGATGCAAAATCTCAGGGAATAACACACCAAAATTTCACGCTGTCAAAGGCTATGTAAAGCGTCAATGAACTCTCGACAGTCTTCCGGGTAAGCGGCTGTTGGCGACGGTTATTGGAATGGTAGATGCACCCTGATTCCAAGGTCCTGCGGCTTCGGTCGCAGGGCTTTTTTTTGCCTTCCAATAGTTGCAAGGTGCAGAACTCTTTGCCGTAAGGCTAGACACGTGGGCCTGTTCCAGGGGGAGAGCCGCTTCGCAGGGGCCGCGTTCAGACGTGGCGGTCTGGTTGGCGCAGATGTTAATGCTCTGGAATGTTTTTCTGAATTGCTTTCACGTATCGGTCGGTAGATGCCAGCGAGTTGCTTCAGCATTATTTGAGCGTGGTCAAGCCAAACCGCTTAGCTTGGATTCGGTCTAGTAATCGACTGGGCAACCAGCGTTTGAGGAGTGGTAATTGCAGGCTCTTTTTGCCCAGCCAAATTTCGGGAGGTAAAGATGAATGTTTGACCTTTCCTACCAACTGGTGGGCAAATTCTTCACTTGGGGTGGCATCTTGTTGTGACAGAGTTGCCCGCATTTGAATTTTGTCAGCAATGGGGGTGTACCAAGACTTTGCTGACTCTTGAGGGGGTGTGGATAACTGAGCGTTGTTGCCAAAGTCTGACGCGATCGCACCGGGATGCACTGTCACCACCTGAATGCCGAATGGTGCCAACTCCATGCGCAACGCTTCGGATAGGGCTCGTAAGGCAGCCTTTGACCCAGCATACGCGCCCGCAAAGGGGGTGGTGAAGACGCTGGAAACGCTGGCGATGTTGAGAATAAGGCCGCTACCTTGGGCTTGCATAAAGGGAGCGATCGCCTGCACCAACTGTATGGGCGCGACGACATTTGTGGTGAACTGCGCCGCGATCGTCTCGGGTGGCAGTTCCATCAGGGGACCAAACAGACCATAGCCCGCATTGTTGACCAAAATGTCGGGCGTTAACCCGTCTCGCTGCAACGTATCAACGAGTTGCTCAATTTGAGCAGTTTGGGTGACATCGAGCGGATAAATGGCCATCCCGGTTGCGTGCAAATCGGCGATCGCCTCCAGACGACGAGCCGTGGCAATGACGGTGTAACCCTGACGGTGAAATTCCTGACAGAGCGATCGCCCAATGCCCGATGAACACCCTGTAATCAAAACTTTGCGTTGAGTCACGGGCCATCTCTCAGAAATCGTCACTGTTTCATCCTGCCTGCTGTGGTGGGTCTTGCCAATACCGATGAGTCAGAGGAATCGGATGTTTCGAATTTGAAAGAGAGCGGTAGAGTAATGGGCACTGTTTTGCGAAATTATGGGGGCAACGAGCAGCTATGTCTGAATGTGGGAGCGCCGGTCAGGGGGTGGTGGCAGCCGGTCATGCACTCACGGCGACAGCGGGAGCTGAGATTTTGCGTCAGGGAGGCAATGCCTTTGATGCGGCGATCGCGGCAGTGATGACGGCTTGGGTGACCGAATCAATGCTGACCTCAGCTGGGGGCGGCGGGTTTTTGCTTGCCCATACCCACAAGGGTGAAGACTGTTTGTTCGATTTTTTTAGCCAAACGCCGCAGCAAAATCACCTCTCGCGAGCACCAGACTTTTACCCGATCTATGCCAACTTTGGTGATACCGTTCAAGAATTTCACATTGGGTTGGGCTCGATGGCGGTGCCTGGTGCCGTGGCGGGACTCTTGCATGTGCATGAGCGGTTGGGATGCTTGCCCTTGGCAGCGATCGCTGAACCAGCCATTCACTATGCCCAACAGGGCGTTACGGTGAACCCATTTGTGGGTTACGTTTATGAATTGCTGGAGCCAATTTTGATGGCTTCGACGGCCGCTAAGGCAATCTATACCCAGAGTGGAAAACGACTCAAGGCGGGCGAAACGCTTTACATGCCTGACTTTGCTCACACTCTGAAATCGATTGTTACAGGGGGAGCAGCAGCCTTTTACGAAGGGGCGATCGCTCAACAAATTAATCACGACTGTCGAGCGGCAGGGGGCTATCTCACCCTGGCCGATATGCAGCAGTATCGAGTCATTGAGCGGCAACCGCTGAGTTTGTCTTACCGTAACGCCACCTTTCTCACCAACCCGCCGCCGAGTTCGGGCGGGACGCTCATTGGTTTTGCCTTAAAGCTGTTAGAGCAATTGGACTTGCCCCAGACTGCTCACAATAGCACCCGTCATCTGAGCTGTTTAAGTCAAGTGATGGCTTTGACGAATATGGCCCGCCGCGAGGGCTTCGATCGCCGTCTATACGATCCTCAAGTGGCAGACGCCTTTCTCAGGCAAGAGCATTTGCAGGACTACCAAGCAACTTTGGCCAACCGCGTCAACCGTTTGGGGAGTACAACCCACGTTAGTGTCATTGATGCGAAGGGCAATGCGGCTAGCGTGACAACATCGAATGGTGAAGGCTCTTCCTACGTCATTCCGCAAACAGGCATCATGATCAACAACATGCTGGGAGAAGAAGACCTGCATCCCAGCGGCTTTCATCAGTGGGTGGTGAACCAGCGGATTTCTTCGATGATGGCCCCGACGATAATTTTGCGAGAAGGCCAGCCGCAATTGGTACTGGGGTCAGGGGGCTCTAATCGCATTCGTACAGCAATTTTGCAGGTGATTGCCAATGTGGTGGATTTTGGCCTACCACTAGAGATGGCGATCGCGGCTCCACGCATCCATTGGGAACGTGGCACGTTGCATTTAGAGCCTGCAGACAACTTGCCTCTCGATGCATTGGCTGATCTGCCAGATACGACGTCAGTGGTTCCCTGGCAGCAGCAAAATATGTACTTCGGTGGCGTGCATGCAGTAGGCGTCGATGAACAGGGAAACTTTCACGGTGCTGGAGATGCCCGCCGCGGTGGCGCCGTTGCCTTTGCCTGATAGAGACATACAGAACTGTCCAACAAGAGAGCTGTTTGGCGCGATCGCACATGCCTCTTCTCAGGGATTTTTCTAAGGGGTATGTCCTCGTAGGAGTGATCGCCCATTAACCACGCATAACCCAAACGCGATTATCAACATATCGACAAATTTCACTTTATGTCATTGCCTTGAACGGCATCAGTGAGGGTGCTAGATTCTAGTATCAAAAGTTTGCCTGCCCTGAGTTTCAATCTTTCTAAATTCGGAGAAAATGCGATGAAGCTATTCCGGGTTTTGGTCACCACATTCATTGTGCTTCTAATCCTTCAAGCTCAAACGCCTCTGAGAGTATTGACTTTGAGTATTACTAAACGTTGTTCGGGATGCCGGTTAAGGGCCGTCAACCTGCGCAATGTGAATTTAGCTGGTGCCGATTTGAGTAATGCCGATCTGCGGGGGGCAACGCTAGATTCGGTGAATCTCAACAATGCCAATCTGCAAGGGGCAAACCTGCGCAATGCCCGTCTCTACAATGTGACGACGAAAGATACCGATTTCTGTGGAGCCATCTTAATGGATGCGGCAAAAGGATACTGCGATTAACAGTGAAGTCGAACAGCCGACCAGAGTTCTGCAGTTACTCGGTGACACCTCTGCCCTTTACAAGGCATGCCATGAAAATCAAGTATGTAATTAATTGCCACAAAGCAACCACATTTTTAGTGGTGTTGGGACTAATGCTGGCCTATCAAAACTTTTCGCTGGGTCCCTGGGTTTACCTGGCCCTACACGGTACCTATGGCGGCTTGTGGTTGTTGAAAGATCGCCTTTACCCAGACAGGCAATGGGAAGAAACGTTATCGCTGCCTATGGCGTTTACGACGTTTGTGATCTTGGGGCTATATTGGGTGGCCCCTCTGATGTTGATTAGTCGGGGAGTTGAACCGCCGCTGCCACTGGTAGCGATCGCGATCTCACTCAATATTCTCGGTGTCTTTTTGCATTACGGCAGTGATGCCCAAAAATATTTCACGCTCAAATATCACAAAGGGCTAATTACTGAGGGCTTTTTTGCGCGCTGCCGCAACACTAACTATCTGGGCGAAATTCTGATTTATTTGCCCTTTGCCATGCTGTCAATGCACTGGTTGCCGTTTGTGATTTTGGGAGGCTTTGTGGCGGGTATCTTTGTGCCCAATATGCGCAAAAAGGATCGTTCTCTATCTCGGTATCCCGA
>CAZLYS010000238.1:0-6760 GCA_964563415.1 uncultured Halomicronema sp. | reverse complement strand
TACAACGGGGCGTTTATGACGGGGTCGTCTTCCACCGTGTCGTGAAAACACCGGAGCCTTTTGTTGTGCAAGGGGGTGATCCTCAAAGCAAGGATCCGTCGGTGCCCCAGCAAATGCTGGGAACCGGGAGTTTCATCAACCCGGAAACGAATGAGACTCGATACATCCCACTCGAAATTCAACCAGCGGGTGCCGACACTCCGATTTATGGTCGCACCTTTCAAGAAGCGCAGGTGTCTCAGCCACCGGCGTTAACTCATACCCGTGGAGCTGTAGCGATGGCGAGATCGCAGTTGCCGGACTCGGCCTCGGCCCAGTTTTATTTTGCGCTCGCTGACTTACCGTTTTTGGATGGCAGCTATGCCGTGTTTGGCTATGTGACTGAAGGTATGGACATCGTTGACGATATTGAGCAAGGCGATGTTGTTGAGTCGGCAACCGTGGTTTCAGGCATTGAAAATCTGCAGCAACCTGAATAAGTTTTTTCAATGACGGTTGTCGTAACGGGTCTAGGTTTGATATCAGCATTGGGAAGCACTGCTGATCTAACCTGGCAGCGCTTGCTCAACGGCGAGACAGCGATCGCGCTCCGTCAACCCTTTCCTAAGCTACCGCCGCGACCACTAGCGATGCTCGGCAAGCAGCCGATGCGGTTGAATGAGCTATTACTGACGGCTACTACCGCCGCCATTCAAGATGCGGGGCTGCCACCACAACTTCCCAACTGCGGGATTGTGATTGGCAGCAGCCGAGGGTATCAAGCCGAGTGGGAACAGTTTCTCAACACTGGTGAAATCGCCCACTGGGAGAATAGTTTGCCGCACATGGGGGCCATGACAGTCGCTCGTCATATTGGCAGTCAGGGGCCTGTACTTGCACCGATGGCGGCTTGTGCGACGGGGCTGTGGGCGATCGCCCAGGGAGCGGATCTAATTCGCTCAAGGCAGTGTGATCGTGTCCTTGTTGGCGCTGCAGAAGCACCCATGACACCGCTGGCACTGACAGGGTTTGAACAAATGCGAGCACTGGCCACCACCGGGTGCTATCCCTTTGACCAACAGCGTGAGGGATTAGTGCTCGGAGAAGGGGCTGCTCTGCTGGTGTTGGAGTCAAAAACTACTGCGCAAGCACGATCAGCTCATATCTACGGTTATCTTCTAGGTGCGGGGCTCACGGCGGACGCTAATCACATCAGCGCGCCCGATGCGACCAGTCACCAGGGTGGATTAGCCGCCATTCGCACCTGCTTAAAGCGTAGTCGCCTATCCCCTAAAGACGTTGACCTAATTCACGCCCATGGCACCAGCACGGTACTCAATGATGCCTATGAAACCACACTGATTCAGACTATGTTTCCTGGCACGACCTGGGTGACAGGCACCAAAGGTGCTACTGGCCATACTTTGGGCGCTTCTGGCGCATTCGGAGTTGTCATGTGTTTGCTAGCGCTGAAAAGTCAGACAGTGCCACCTTGTGTAGGGCTCGCACATCCTGAGTTTGACTTGCGATTACCTCAAGCAAAGATGCGTGCTCCTTTATCCACCGCTCTCTGTTTTAGCTTTGGTTTTGGCGGGCAAAACGCTGTGATTGCCATTGGTCAGCCTTCAGACAAGGTTTAAGAAAATGTGAGGCGGGTTTATTAAGTGTGAAGTCACAATTCTTCAATTGTTCCGTGATGATTGCTGCCATGCTGCCAAAGACTGGCAACCTCGTGGAACTTGAGTTGCACACATAGATGATCGCGTTCAATCGAGGAAGCGCTTTTCGCTATAGTGTTTGATGCATTGAATTGCGCCTTCCAAAGGGGATTGCCGTGGCTGTTGCTGTCGAATCGCTGCTCAACACTAATATCAACAAACCAGCTCGTTATCTGGGCAACGAACTCGGAGCCATCCACAAGCCATGGACCGAGGCGGATGTGCGTTGGGTGTTGACCTATCCCGAAGTCTATGAAGTAGGGGCCTCTAACCTAGGCCACATCATTCTTTACAGCATTTTGAATGCTCAGCCTCGACAGTTGTGCGATCGCGCTTATCTGCCCGCGTCTGATCTAGCGGCCCAGCTTAAAGACACTGATACGCCGCTGTTTGCAGTGGAATCACGGCGATCGCTCCCCGAGTTTGACATCTTAGGTTTTAGCTTGGCCTATGAGCTGGGAGCCACCAACATTCTCGAAATGCTGACCCTCGCTCATATGCCTTTGACTGCGAAAGAACGGGATGCCGACGGGCCGTGGAATATCGAGGGAGGAAGCTGGCCGCTGATTTTTGCCGGAGGCCAAACGGCAACCTCAAACCCAGAGCCCTACGCTGAATTTCTTGACTTTGTCGCCTTGGGCGATGGCGAAGAACTGCTACCCGAAATTGGCCTCGTGATCGAAGAAGGCAAAGCCGCTGGCCTGACTCGCGAAGAATTGCTGCTGGATTTGGCCCAGGTGCCTGGCGTCTATGTGCCTCGCTTTTACGACATGGCTGAAGATGGGTCGGTGCATCCCAACCGACCTGACGTACCCGCAAGGGTGCTGCGCCGGGTGGCGACGCCAATGCCCCACTACGCAATTGGCCTCGTTCCTTACGTCGAAACGGTGCATGATCGCCTCACGGTCGAAATTCGACGCGGCTGTACTCGCGGCTGTCGCTTTTGTCAGCCGGGCATGCTCACCCGTCCGGCCCGTGATGTGGATACAACAGAAGTGGTGGACGCGATTGAAAAAGGGATGCGGGCAACGGGCTACAACGAGTTTTCGCTCCTGTCCCTGAGTTGTTCCGACTATCTGGCCCTTCCTGCGGTGGGCTTGGAAGTCAAAAATCGCCTGAAAGACGACAATATTTCTCTTTCTCTACCCAGCCAACGGGTCGATCGCTTTGATGAAAATATTGCCAATATTTTGGGGGGCACACGCCAGACAGGTTTGACCTTTGCGCCAGAAGCGGGCACCCAAAGGATGCGCAATATCATCAATAAAGGCTTGACGAATGAAGAACTGCTGCGCGGCGTCAAAACCGCCTATGAGCAAGGTTGGGAGCGCGTCAAGCTCTATTTCATGATTGGTTTGCCTGGGGAAACTGATGCCGACGTTCTAGGTATTGCCGAAACCGTGCGCTGGCTGCAGCAAGAATGTCGCCAAAAGGGTCGCAAACCGCTGAAAGTGAATCTCACCATTTCCAATTTCACTCCGAAGCCGCACACTCCGTTCCAGTGGCATAGCGTTTCGACCAGCGAGTTTTTGCGGAAGCAGGAACTACTTGGGGACGAGTTCCAAAAAATGCGGGGGCTCAAGACGAACTTTACCGACGTGCGGATCTCGGCAATGGAAGACTTTGTCGGACGAGGTGATCGCCGTCTTTCCGCCGTTGTCCGCCGTGCTTGGGAGTTAGGGGCCGGCATGGACTCCTGGTGGGAAAGTCTGGATCGGGCTTTTGATGCCTGGACTCAGGCGATCGCGGAAGCTGGACTCTCGTGGAAATATCGCCAGGTAGAAGCAGGCGAGTGGAATCTCATGGAGACCACTGCTGAGTACCAATCAAGTAATCTAGACAGTCCCCTGCCTTGGGACCATCTGGATACCGGTATTGACAAACAGTGGCTGAAAGCTGATTTACAGCGGGCCTTAGAAGCCGCGACCGTACCTGATTGTTCTTTTGAAGGGTGCTCTCACTGTGGCATTTGTGGGCCAGACTTTGGCCATAACGTTGTGGTGCCGCCACCCCCCATTCCAGAATTTACCGGGCATTTTCAACCCAACCAAAATCGGGTACAACGAATTCGCGTCTGGCTTGGCAAGTTAGGGGAACTGGCGTTGCTGGGGCACCTCGATCTTGTACGGTTGTTTGACCGCGCAGTGCGGCGAGCAGCTTTGCCGATTGCCTTTACCGGCGGTTACCATCCTGGACCGCGTATCTCTCCGGCTAATGCACTGCCGCTGGGCGCTACCAGCTCGGGGGAAATCGTTGATTTTGAACTTACACAGCCAGTTGAGCTGAGCGAGTTTCGCGCCCGGCTGATGGCGCAACTACCTACCGATATGCCGATTTATGCTGTTGCCGATGTCTCGCTGAACGATCCTTCGGCGACTAAATCCCTCGACCAGGCTGAGTATGTCTTAGCCCTAGCACTCGAAAATGATACTGAAGCGATCGCGGCTCCCGACTGGCAAACCTGCATCGAGGATATTCTTCAGGTTGAAACAATGACTTGGGAACATACGACCAAATCGGGCAAAAAAAAGCAGGTTAACTTACGTGATCGCCTGTTCGACTTAACGTTTGCTGATGCCAAGATGACGGAATATGTCCCGATCAGCATTCGAGGGAACAAAACCGCTGCCCAGGCTATCATTCGATATAGAGGCAGTTGTCGGAATGACGGCACCCTGCTGCGTCCTGAACATGTCACTTACATGTTCGAGCAAGTGGCTGGTATCCCTTTGCGACTCTTGCACGCCCATCGTCTGCAGCTGATCTTGCAACCTATAGCTTAGGCAGGCCTAAAGACGTTCTGGGTCTCGAGTAAGAACTGACTTCATTGCCTGGGTCCATTTCGCATGTGAACGGTAGCGATCGCTGCTGGCAAGCTCATGACATCGTCTGTCCTAAATCTCAATCAACTGTTACAGCGAGCGACTCAAGCATTGCTAATGGGTTGTGTAATGGCTGTCTGTGGAGGGCTCGGTAGTACGATCGCGCAGGCCCAAACAGAAATTACTCAGACAAATGAGTCACCGCCTGAAGAGGTGATGTTTCAACAGCTATTAGATATTCCGTCTAACTACAGCACAGACCTGGGCTTCGTAGATGAGGCTGCTGAAGATTGGCCCATTGTGACTCAGGAGTCGGTGTCACTTTATCGGCCAACCTTACCGAGCTTCTGGTGGAGCCGCGACCAACTCCCCACTCTCTGGCGTGGCACTGATGGCACGGTGGTTAGGGTAGCTGGCTACCGCTTGATTCGTGATTGGACGGCCTTTTACAGTCTGACAGCTGAGACCGCAATCGTGGATGTGCAAGTTGACCCTCAGTACTGGAATCGGTTCAACTATTTCCAAAAGTTTGCGGTGCTCCGACAGTTAGGCACCACCGGCATGAACTATGGATATCACGTCAGAATTTATAACTCTATAGACCTGACAGGTGTTCATGCCTGCGACTTTACCAGCGTTGCCACCATCGCCTCTGCGCCGAATACTGAATTACCCTTACCAGAACTCAGAGACGTCAACTGCTCAGCGGCAATTGGCCCGTTTGTTGAGTTTATTGCCCCAGATTTTGGAGAAGATCTATTTGCTCCCCCGTAACTTGAGCCACAGCTCGTTGTAATTCGCAATCGCTTTGTCGTCTAAAGGCTCCACAAATTCACTTTGTTGCAATTGTTCAGTTGTGGGCATGACTGTTGTTGCTGACAAGTCAAAACTGAAATCGGGTGTTTGGTCGGATAGCAGCAGTGGTGACAGTCCCTGGGCCAATAAATTCAAGGAAGTGACCGCCTCAGGTTGCCACCAATAGCTGAGCCAGCTTTGCTCCACGGAAGACAGCGCGATCGCGTTTTGCACATCTGAATTGACTGTTGGCTTAGTCCAGATATCTGCTGACAGCAACGTACCTGGTAAAGGGGCAACGGCTCGCAAATAACGATATCTTGGGAGCAGCGGCTGAATGTCGTTAGACCACCCTACCGCCAGAACAACATCGCCAATGACGAGCGACTGTAGATAGGTTGTCGTTGCATACACCTTCACCTGGGAACGCAATTTCTCCAAAGCTGATAGCAGCTCAGCATGGCTCTCAGGATGTGGATCATTGGCGGAATAATTGAGCGCCTTGAGGATGATCCCCAAGACGAGACGAGGATGTTCCGGCAATGCAATCTGGTGTTGGAGTTCGGGCTTCAGCAGATCAGCCCAAGCTGTGGGTTCCCAACCCAACTGTCTAAAGGGGCGATGATCGTACACCATCATGAGATGCCCCCAGCGGTAGGGTGTTCCCCAGATTGAACCAGTTTCAGACAATAACCCTTGTGAGTTGCGCTGGAGTAATCGTGGCCAGATTTCTGGCAGAGTCTGCCATCCTGACGTGGTGTCGGCGTTATCAAGTGGACTGATTAATCCCTGTTGAATTGCTGGTAACAGCCAATAGTCGCTGAGTAATGCCCAGTCGGCTCGCCGAGGAGCGGAGACGGGGGCTGGCTGATGCCAGAGCTGTAATTGTTGAAATAAAGCGACTAGACTGTCTTGGGCTCTGACCTTGATGGCGATCGCCTCTTCTAGGCTTGCTTTAAAGTCTTGGATCATCTCAGGAGACAAAACACCCTTGAGAGCTGCAATCTCCAACCCATTGTCTAAGCTACTTTGGCAAGCCGTCATTTGCGCAGCCGCAATTGCCATTAACCCAATTAGCAAACGTCGTCGATCCATAAACTCGCAATCGCTGTGGCACAGAGCATACAATTTAAGCGGTGGTCGCGTTTGACCAAAGTTCTACAAGCCTATCAAACCCCTTGCATTACAGGGCATGGTGAAACATTGATGAGTGATGTTGTCGATTTGCCTCAAATGCCATCCGAAGGAACTGGAGTTAACCATTGACAAATCCTTGTCTTGTCTAAGGTTGACTGCTGCATATCAGTCGGGTAACCCTCTAATAAGGCTTAACGCCATAGTTGAATAATTTTCCCAGACTGTGTGTGTTGCAGCGATCCTCATAGGCGTCGACACGCTCCGTTGAACTCATTAGCGTATTTATGGGGCGCTTTGTTATGCGCTTGG
>CAZLYS010000237.1:0-6772 GCA_964563415.1 uncultured Halomicronema sp. | reverse complement strand
GTCGGTTCATCCAGCACGAGAACGTCTGGCTGATGCAGCAACCCCATGGCCAGATCCAGCCGCTTTTGGAGACCCCCGGAGTAGGTGCCCGACTTTTTATCGGCCCAATCGGTCAGGTCCAAAAGTCCGATCATTTGCTCAATGCGATCGCGGGCGACTTTTCTCGGCATATGATAAAGCGCCGCTTGGAGCTGCAGCAGTTCGCGCCCGGTCAACATCTTATCCAGTGACACATCTTGGGCGATATATCCCAGTCGTTGGCGTGCTAAAGCAGGATTTTCCAGCACAGATTCGCCGCTGATTTCGACCTTGCCCGCATCCGGTGTGCTGAGGGTACACAGACACCGAATAGTGGTGGTTTTACCGGCTCCATTCGGTCCGAGCAAGCCAAAAATCTCCCCCGCCTCGATGGTGAAGGATACGTCCTTAACGGCTTCGACATCCCCGTAGCGCTTTTTTAATCCTTCGACTAACACCGCTGGCGGCATATGGCTAACCCAACTGGCTCCATTGCAAGGTCACACGGCATATTCTACCGAAGTCGGGGAGTAAGTTTCAGAGCCCCCCAACGTCTATGCCCTGAAGCTCCACTGCTGGGTGGAACCTCACTCACCCCACAAGGGTTGCAGCGGTGCGGGTAGGGTGAGATAAGGCGGCGTATACCCCCCGTACATCGCGTGGGTAGTGAGCAATACCTGATTCAGAGCCTTGACTGTAGCGGCATCCGCATAGCGAGGTACGGCAATGCGAGTCATGTAGGCCGGGGCGTAAATCGCGTCAAAATGATGGTTGAACTTGGGTAAAACCATTTGCTGTCCGTCTTGGGCGAAAAGCAAATCAATTGCGCCATTCGCTTGCTGTACAAAGAGCGGATCTTGCAACATCACCAGTGGTAAAGACACCGAGAACTCGCCGCTATAGTTTGCTAAGCGCCAGTTTAGGTTAGAGATATCCTGCGGCGGTAGGTCAGGAAAAATCTGCTGTAGGCTAGCGTTGGTGAGGCGGTTAACCCGAGATGGCGTGGTGGTGCGATCGCTCGGCCAGCCCGCCAGTCGAAAGTCCAGATTGTTTAACCCGTGTAGCACTGCGGGAGCCGCGTTGCCATCTGCCCCCGCCACTCGCTTCAGTTCGGGACGATACTTATCCACCCAGGGTAAGAGTGCCAGTTGTTTGGGGGGCAGTCGCGTTGGTGACTGGTTGGACGACAGACTGTTGGCAGTGCTCACCAACTGCATAAAGGTGTCGCGATCCCAGCGGGCGAGATCACCATTTGACACCATCTTGAACCAGAGATCGCCCATGGCATCCAGGGTTGGTGCCTCATCAGGACTAAGGGCCATGAGGTTGGGCACAACGTAGTTATCGAGTCCGTAGCGCTTGATGTTTTGACCGTTGCCCCACTGCTTGTTTAAGTCGGGCATATCCCGCAAAAAGGGATACAGCGCGCGGGTGAATTCCAGATAGTCAACACGTTTGCGATCGCTCGGCTGAAACTCGTCATACACCAGGTCACTCAACCGTTTCGCCATCGCGACTGAAAGTAGGGAGAATGACTCGGTGGAAATATCCAGTTGATGACTTTGCAACAGCCGAAACACTTCGGCTTCTTGAGCTGATGCGTCGAGATAGCCTTGTTCTAGCTGTTCGATCGCGGTCTGTATGGCATTGATTTCGGCAATCAGGTGAGGTTGCCAGCGCTTCAGCGATCGCCAAAAGCGAGGATTAAATGCCTGATCACAAAACAGCAACTTCAGCAGTTCAGAGTCCGACAATCCGGGGGCATTTTTTTGAAAAAATGTGATGAAATGACGACGCGCCATGGGATAGCTTTCTGCCGCTGGCCAACTCGTAATGGCTTCTGTCCGGGTCGCAAACAGTCCCAAAATCCGGGACGTATCCATCTGGTTGACTGAACGGCGACTCAGATCGTCCGTGAGGCCGATATCTTGCCAAAAGCCGCGATCGTAGTAATGATTGATGGCCGTTAAAATATCATCGCTATGGTTGGCAGCCAATGTGGCGAGTTGCTCTCTAAGGGCGGTTTCCAGGGCGCGGCGATGCTCGTAACGGTGGCGGTAGTTCAGTGATGCCTGCACCAAATCTTCGGGAAAGAGCGTAATCCCCTGCTGCGCCACATGGGCGATATTCAGGGCATGCACGGCGGGGGTATCTTCTGCTGCGGTGGGGGTGGGTAGCGGCAGGCGACCAAGGGCAATAGTGGTGCTAGTGGACTCGGCATCCGTGTAGTCCGCTTTCGTGGAGGCCGCTTCGACTTGGGCGATCGCCTCTAGTCGCAACCAGGGCTCGATGGGGGTAGTGAGGAGCGATCGCAGCAGATATTGCTTGTTGGTCAGCTCCTGCTCGTATTTATAGAAAGAATGCACTGGCCCCGATTCAGTCTGCAGATCCTGCTCCCGCAGGTAGGGAAATTCCAAAGTCGTCAGGTGCGTTTCAACTAGCGGCAACAGCTCTTGCAAAGGCACATCAGCCTTTTGCGCCGCCCAAAACAAATGTCCTAAAAAGGGCCGGAGGTAGTACTCATCGGTGTCAAACACCTTATTGCTGATGAGTTCCTCATACTCGCCTCGGTTCAACCCCGCAGCAATTAAAGGAATTGCTGGATTGCGTTGCAAATGCCAAAAGAACTTGTCATCAAGCACATACTGTTGCCCTGGCGGCACTGTACTGCGAATCACCTCGTAGGTTTCCCGCGACAGCGGCGGCACCACGACGCCATTTGCCAGCACAAACGTAATGCTGTTATCAGAGTTGACGGTATACGTCGCCCCTTCTAATAACCAAATGGGACGCCGGGGCTCAACTCCAGTCAAGGCCACAAAGCCGCCTGTTTGCACCTCGGCCAAAAAGGCGTCCTTACCCCGCAAAATGCCCTGCCACAAATCGGCAAACCGCTGCTTGGGAATAGGAAATAGCGTTCCTGTCGCAGGCTGCGATGGCAGTTTAGCCGCGATCGTCCCCCTGGCTGTGGCCTTCGCCGTTCCCCCTAGGTTACCGATACTGAGATAACCTGCCGTCAAGACCGTAGCGACCAATCTTCGCTTTGTCCAACGGTGCACTCTGTGACCACGAGCCGTGGGGCGCGAGAGTATCGCTATCCAACTTTTGGCAGCAAAGCGCGATCGCACGAATCAACAGCCCCTATGACTGCCGTCAGTATATCGACGATTTTCTTTAAGGCCTCAAATGAACTTACCGAGTTGACACGGTGCACCTTGAGGATGTGATCACCCAGTGATACTTTCCAACACTTTGGCCAGATGGAATCATCTTTTTCCTAAGAGGATGTTGAAGAAGTTCTCTGACGAAGATTTGGCTACCTGAATCCTCCAGGAACAGCTACGGTGGCAACAATTTTAGCGGTTGTTTAATGACCTAATCTAGCCTTTTGCTGCGCTAAGTCGATCTCTAGTAGCAAATATAACCTCGTAGGTTGGTGTCGAGTGAGAAGACCCAACGATTTCAGAATCCTCATATGGATTAATCTTGCTGGCGACTACCCGACCCACCCAAAAAACTCTGAGTATTTCCTTTTCAGAAACCACCTGGTTAACCCCCTTTAAACATCTTCTAAGAGAATTTTCAGAAAAGAATTTACTGCCTGCAGGATGCTATGAGTAAAACTTAATGCTCCGCAGCATAAGTGATTTATTCTCCGAAATCTCCTAAATATTAGGAGCCATAAAGTTCTCACCTGGGACTGCATTCCTATCAGAGAAAGAATCGGATTGCTAAATTTCTCGATTCGCTTGCTGAGACTTCTCGATTTCTTCTCGATTGCTGCTTACTTTGGAGATAACTAAGAAGCCAATACCATGCAAAAAGGAAATAGCCCGAATGAAAACTGCCTCCAGAATTACTTGCTTTGATCGTCACCTTCAATATGACTTTGTCCCTAGTGGACTGCAATTTCATATCATGCAGTCTCGACCTCGGTTAGTCGCGCGATGGGTCGTTGCTTCAGATGGCAAGCTTGTGCGCCAATGGCAGCGGAAGCATGTCACATTTCCAGATGAAGAAGTTTGACTTGTGATCAATATTACCAACGTCTACGCTTGCATCTCATAATTGAATTCAGGTGAGGAACCTCAAGCGATATCTTGCTGCCAGAAAAAGCAATATTCCCTTAGCTGTTAATCCTCAAGCCTATTTGAGATGCAAATCTATATCACTAGCGGTGATTTGACTTTGCCTTAGAGATCGCATCTACCAACATTTCTTAACTCAAAAGTAGCTTGAAATTGCTGCCCTCTAACCTTGCCGAACAGATGTCGGATATGGACGGGAAAGCATATTTCAAGCTGCTTATTGCCCCTTGTATCCATTGGAGACTTCAGACAATGAATGAGAATGCTAATCCTTTTATTCGCCTTGGCGATGACAGCGATAAAGCTCCGAGACTGAATTATTCAGTTCCAGAATCAACAAATTACGTTGGCACTAGCGTCATTTCAATTGATATCGAAGAAAAGCTATTGAATCAAGAGACCGTCAAAACTATCAGAGCGAATCTAGAGAAGAAGAAAATTGCCCGGCCGAAATATATTGTCGGTGATATCAAGCTCGAAACAAGTGATTTTCAGGTGAGGTCGAGAGATCGCCAGGTTGAGTCTAAGACCTTAACTTGGCAATCGAACCGGTTGGTTACACCGGCCGAGAGAAAAGAAATCGAAGAAAAGGTAGAACAGTATCCCACGGCCTTTATTTATCGTCCTCTAGAAGGCATGCTGGGGTTTGGGAAAGGAGTTGAAATTTTTCGACCTCGGCCTCGGCCTCCAGAAAAGATCTTCCCCAAGATTCTGTTCTTTGAAAAACTCCAAATTTCTAACTTTCTGGGGAATTATGGAGCCGGTCGAGTGATCAAAACGTTCTCTTTGTTCCCAGGAGAGAAAACGAAGATATCGGTCAAGACTTACCAAAAAACGATCGAAACTGAAAGCCAAAAGCGCAATGTCGGTTCCTCAATCCTAGATTCTGTGACGGAAGAGGCAGCGGTTGACTTTGAGAATAGTATTGCCACTGAGTCTTCGTCTAAGTATGAAGAAAGTGAATCGGATATTCTCAATTCCCAGCGAGATCACAGCAAAGGCAGTGGTGAAGGCTCTGCTAGTGTTCTCTGGGGACTCGTTAAAGCGAGTGGCAAGGGGGGCTCTGAAAGTGATGTGTCACAAACTGGGGAGTGGGGTACTCGCAGCGCTCGCGAAGAGTTTGCCAAAACCGTTTCCAATGCGCTTTTTAAACACTCTGCCAGAGCTTCCTCAAAACGCGATGTCGAAATCAACACCAGCTCAGAGGTTGCTTCTGAAGTTTCGACCGAGACGGGGGTTGAGCAATCAATTGAACGAGTGATTGAAAATGTCAACGTCAGTCGAACGTTGAACCTGGTTTTTCGCCAGATGGTGCAAGAGTTTATCTCAGTACTGCATTTGACGGACGTCAGAATTGCTTTATATGACGAGTCGAGTGGCCCTTATCCGCAATATGCGATCTATGAACTCGATCAGTTTCTCGATGACTATTTCGTCGATGATGAAAAGAGTCGGGCAATTGTTAAAAATGGCATCATTCGAGAGCTCTACTACATCTTTAATCACTTAGATGAACCTAAACAGTTCCTCGATCAAGTCAATTTGGAGTTTCCGACCGAAACAACTGGCAATCTTGATGTCAGTCTGCCAGAGCAGATCGAATATCTCAGAGTCAAAAAGGATCTCAAGGATCACTTAGCCGACAAGGAGTTTATCGAAGTTCCAGGAGTTATTCTCAAAGAGAACATTATTACGATGCGAACAGAAGGGGTTGTTGTCGATGCCTTCTTAGGTCAAGGAGAATGTCTGGATCAGTATTCTCAAGGACTGCAGACTGAAACCGTTCGTGAACTCCTCTTAAGCAACAATCTCAAAGAGCAAGAGGTTGATAAGCATCGGCTAGCACGCGAGATTATTACGGCAGAAGATACGTCTAAAGCCAGCCTGTTTAGTGATTTATATCCTTGCTGTGAGGCGCAAGAAACGGTGGCCGAGGAGGAGGCAGCAACTGATGAGTAAGCTCAGTCAGATTTTGTCTCAAACGGCTGCACGTCTGGATGCCATTGAAGATAGGGTCTCTGGGAAAGTTAATGCAATTCTCGATCAGACCGCATTGAATTCCCCCATGGCGAAGTCGAAAATACCTAAGGCTAGTGAGGTCACTCTGTTTGGTTATTTTGTCTGGGATCCTGAGGTGACTGGACAAGAAGAAATCGACATCTTGCTATCAGCGGACCCATTAGTCAACTGGAGCCCATCTGTTTTGGACTTTATGGCAGTGACGGGTCTCTCAGCTACTTATGCTATGGGGAATTTTGAAGCCCTGTTGGCAGCGATCGCTGATTACAAGCCGAATAGCATCTCCCGTTTGAACTTTTTTACCCATGGCAATTCGATTACCCTCGGTATTGCTGGAACGATTGACTCATCTAATGTGTTTTTTGATGCCTCGATTGATGAGTCCAAGCTTGACTTTTATGCTCAAGAAGGGTTGACCATTGTTGATGACAGCAAAGGCAAAGAGCGAGAAATCTCGCTAGAGGATGTGCGTAAACGATTCAAGGAGGATGCCATTTTTGTTCTGTACTCTTGTAATTCAGGAGCAAGTCGTGGACTGTTGGAATCGTTGAGTAAGTTGCTACAAGTCACAGTCATTGGCTTTAATGAGTCAATTCTGTACTGCCCGCCAGTGCAAACCAAACCGCCTTTCAAACGCCAAGGCATGA
>CAZLYS010000236.1:0-6779 GCA_964563415.1 uncultured Halomicronema sp. | reverse complement strand
TAGCAATGGTTAATGGTCGACCACGCAGAATTCAGAACTCCCCCACCGTCTCATCTCCTGCCTCTCTATCTCCTCCACCTCCCCCCCCCCACCCCACCGACCTCACCCACTCCATCTCACCCCCCACCTCCCCATCTCCTCCACCTCACCCACTCCACCCATCCACCCTTACACCTTCCCAACATGGCAGCAATCTTAGATATCGAAAATGTCACCGTCAGCTTCGATGGCTTTAAGGCGCTTAACGATCTCAACTTCTCGATGGCAGAGGGCGAGCTGCGTGTCATTATTGGCCCTAACGGTGCTGGCAAAACCACCTTTCTGGACGTGATTACGGGCAAAGTTCAGCCGACGGCAGGGCAGGCCCGATTCAAAGGTAAAGACTTGGCCAAACAGGCCGAGCACACCATTGCTCGGCTCGGTATTGGGCGCAAGTTTCAGACCCCTCGGGTCTATCTCAACCTCACCCCCCGCGAAAACCTGGAACTCTCCTGCAATCGCGATAAGAATGTCTTTGCCACCCTCTTTAAGAAAACTCCGTCGGCCGAAAAGCGAACCGTTGGTGGTCTACTCGAAACCATTGGCCTCGATCACAAAGCGGACGTTCCTGCCGCACTGCTCTCCCATGGCGAAAAGCAGTGGCTTGAAATCGGTATGTTAGTCGCGCAGTCCCCCGATTTGCTGCTGGTGGACGAACCCGTTGCGGGCCTGACAGATGAAGAAACCGAGCAAACTGGGAAATTGTTGATGTCCTTGGCCGAGAGCCATTCCATCATTGTGATTGAGCACGATATGGAGTTTGTGCGTCAGATTGCCCGTCAAGTCACGGTGTTGCACCAGGGCTCTGTGCTCTGCGAAGGCACTATGGATGAGGTGCAAAACGATCCGCGCGTGATCGAGGTTTACCTGGGGCAAGAAACATCAGTGACCCCGGAGCAAATGTTGCTGCTGCGCATTGCCGCCACCATGGCTTGGGCCGATAAGAATTTTGACCCGATTCAGCAAGGCCTGATTCTCGATCGCCTCAGCCGCCAGTTTGCCCATGATCCCGAAGAACAAGCCCAACTCAAAGACGACTTGGGTAACTTGCTTGCTAAAGAAATCCCCTTAGAGGAACTAGTGCCGCAACTCAAAACCCCGGCCCAGCGTGAGCAAGCCCTGATGCTGAGTTATGAGGTGATCAGCTCCAATGAAATCAATGAGACCGAAGCCCAGGTATATCAAAAGCTCTTGTCGCTGTTGAACTTGCCTGCTGACACCGTCCGCCGTTTAGAAGCTGCCGCCCTGGAGGATTTACGCTCATGACCAGCACTCTGCCCACCGCTGCTAATGCGGCCACCACTGCCGCGCCCATGTTGGAAATTTCGGGGCTCAATTTTTTCTACGGCGAAAGCCACATCCTGCGCGACGTGGCGCTATCGGTGCCCAAGGGGCAAATGGTCTGTCTGATTGGCCGCAATGGCGTCGGCAAAACCACACTGTTGAATAACGTGATGGGATTGCTCATGCCGCGTACGGGCGATATTCGGTATGAGGGTCAATCAGTTCTGAAGGCCTCCCCCGACAAACGGGCTCGCATGGGTATCGGGTATGTGCCCCAGGGTCGCGAAATCATTCCCCGGTTGACCGTGGAGGAAAATCTGATCATTGGGCAAGAAGCCCTGGGCGATCGCGGTCAAAAATCCAAGCAGGTGCCGGAAGAAATTTTTGAGCTTTTCCCCGTTCTAAAAACCATGCTGAGTCGCATGGGAGGTGACCTGAGTGGGGGGCAACAACAACAACTGGCGATCGCCCGCGCCCTGATGAGTCAACCCAAACTCTTGGTTTTGGATGAACCGACTGAAGGCATTCAGCCTTCCATCATTTTGGATATTG
Organism: uncultured Halomicronema sp.; assembly: GCA_964563415.1. Classification (GTDB taxonomy): domain Bacteria; phylum Cyanobacteriota; class Cyanobacteriia; order Phormidesmidales; family Phormidesmidaceae; genus Halomicronema. Next base: position 4,904 of record CAZLYS010000236.1, on the reverse strand, counting down.
AGGCTGCCGTCCGTCGCATTATCGAAACCACCGGTATTTCGGTGCTGCTAGTGGAGCAACATTTACATTTTGTCCGTCAGGCCGACTATTACTACGCCATGCAGAAAGGCGGCATCGTTGCCTCTGGCCCCACTTCAGAACTGAGTAACGCCGTTATCCAAGAGTTCCTTGCTGTCTAAGCTCTGAGCTCAATCTCTAGACTGCAATTTATGGCGACAGACAGTCGAATCAAGCACACCTTGTTCCCTATTCCCTATTCCCTGTTCCCCTCAAGTAAACGATAGGTCCTTGACCAAAATGCACAGAGTTTATGGTTGTCTGACACCATAAGCATCGCCCCAAAACTCTCTACACTGTTCACTGAGAACGAGACAGGAATAATTTCTCGTCTTGGCAAACCGTTTTGACAAATCATTAAAGGAGAAATTTGGGTGTTGAGGAAAATTGTATTGCTATGTCTGGCAGTGGTGGCAGTGGTGGGCTTCACTGTGGTTAACGCTAAAGCCAGTATCTTGGCTGAACCCGTAGTGTACGAAATTGATGGGCAGCCGTTTGAGGGCTATTTTGCGATGAATGAAGGCTTTGGGGATGAGCAACCCATCGTCCTGTTAATTCACGATTGGAATGGCATTGGCGACTACGAACAGCGCCGGGTGCAAATGCTAGCAGAGCGCGGTTATGCAGCTTTCGCGGCTGACCTCTATGGTCAGGGCAACCGCCCCACCAACACTGAAGAATCTCGCGCTGAAAGTGGCAAGCTCTATAGCGATCGCGCTACCATGCGCCAGCGACTCATGGCGGGCTTAGCCGAAGCCCAATCAATGGCTGGCGTTGATCCCGATCGCGTCGTCGCCATGGGCTACTGCTTTGGCGGGGCGGCAGTACTCGAAATGGCCCGAGCTGGGATCGATATCGACGGCTTCGTCAGCTTTCACGGCGGACTAGTCACCCCTGAAGGTCAGGATTACAGCGACACCCCAGCACCGATTTTGGTCTTGCACGGCGGTAATGACCCGGTTGCGCCGATGTCAGAAGTGGCGGCTTTGGCCGATGAACTCAATGCTGCCGAAGTGGAATACGACATGGAAATTTACGGCGGTGTGCTGCACTCCTTTACCGTCTGGGGAGCCGACAGCGGGTCCTCGCGCTATGACCCTCATGCTGATACCCAATCTTGGGATGCGCTGCTCGCCTTTTTAGACCGACAAGTACGATAAATGATCCTGGCCTGTGATCAATCGCGTATCTGTTTAGCGTGCTCGTAGGATCCCCCGCTGTCGCCGCCCCCTAAAGTCCTTCGGGCAATAACCCTCCGGGTATGGCTGCGCTTTTCTGGTATGCCCTTTGGGCTTTAGGCTGCGCTAGAAAAAGGGGGCTAGCAACTCACGGGCTTAGAAGTCCCCCTTTTTAAGGCTATCCGTTATACACAAGTCGCTCTAACACGTACCTGTCAAGGATTTCAAGATTAGGTTGCAGGAGCAAACAAGCGACAGCACTGCACTTGACGGGTTCCAGAAGCTTGTGGTCACCCACAAATAACGCCGTCTGCGAGGTCCAGGACGGCAGATTCGTCCTGGTCGACGGGGGTCTGCGGGGAAAACGAAATTCCCCCCAGTAGATCTGTACAAACAACACCCGAGTTGACGTCTTGCGACCCCTGGTAATCGAAAGCCAGAAGCCTAGCTACTGCTAGCTTTTCCAGAGTTTTGCCTAAGGGATAGCTTTTTAAAGGGGATTGAGGGGGATCGGCAGTAGTTGAACGCTAAACACATACTCAATCGCAGCCCCAAATGGTCTCCTATAGCAAGCCGCAGTTTGATCAGGTCACTCTAGAACGCTGTGATCGCCATCTGACAGACTTTTCAATTCCGTAGAACTTGTCCTTCCCGCAGGGTATTCAGCATTCCGAATTCATCCATATACCCGTCCCAGCAATGCAAACAATTGCTGAAACTCTTCTTCAATCAGGAGTTTCTTTCTGACCTCTGACCTCTGGCCTTTGACCTCTAATGTCTAAACTCTAATAAGCCCGACGGCGATCGCCAAACTGTTTTTGATACGCCATATAAACCGCTTCTAAAAACTGCTCAGCTGGCATCTCCGCTTGTGGCAGTTCTTTAAGTTCAATAATGTCTTGTAGCTGTTGGGCGAGCTGTACACTCAATTCGCGACGCGACGCAGTGGTGAGGAGCTGCCGCCGCAACAAATACTCTCGCAGCGTGGCAAAGTCATCCGGCAGTAAATTGCCAATATTGCTTTGCCCCATTAACTCAGTTGCTAGAGTCTGCGAGGCGGACGAAATGCTGACCTTGGCATCCCCGACTACCGTCGCAGACTGCACCACCAGAGTACCCGCCAGCCAGTCACCAATGCGTTTTTCTTGCGAGCTGCAAACAATGCAGAAAAAGCCCAGAAAGAGAATGTCATCAACGGGGCGCAAGAGGGCTCTCAGCGCCGCCTGAAAGGCCCCTTCCGGTTTGCCGTTGTCGTTGATGACGCGAATTTTAGCCAGTCGTTTGCCTGGGGTTTGGCCTTGCCAATACGCTTCAAAGCCAACGAAATAGCCGCCATAAATCGCTGCCGTGGCTAGCAAGGCGATCGCCACCAGCCACAAATCCACCCCGTCAGCGCCACCGCCCAATGCCAGTGCAATAGTCGTCAGCTGCTCGCTAATGAATGATGTGAACAGAGACACCAACGCCAGCAGCAAAAACACCAGCAGGTAATCGATCAATAACGCTAGTGCCCGGTTACCAATCCCCGCCAGGGTAAATTCAAGTTCTACACTCTCTGGGGTTTGAATTTTAATGGTTTTGAACAGGGTCATGAGCCTCTCTGATCACGGGGGCGATCGCCAAGTTGAATATCCATGCCTTCGCGGCGGCTCCGCAGGTCGTAATACAACACTGACTTAATGGTTTGAAAGAAGGGAGCCGTTAATACGCCAATTAGGATCGCTAAGGCTAGAAATACCAAGATGGCAAAGAAAATGCCGAGAATCGCGGCGGTACTAGGCCCTTCTCCTTCTAACAGTCCACCCCCTAAAAACGGGATGGCAACAATGACAGGAATGACGACCATCAGCGCATACAGCGGCAACATCACTAGGTAGGCCACTAGCAAAGAAAACAAAACCCGCGCGCCGTTACCCTTAGTGAGTTCCCAACTGCGAGTAATCGCCGTCGTAGACTCGACATCGGGCTCCATGGCCAAAATCAAGTTCCAGAGATACAGTCGCGCCTGCACCCACATCTGGGCGGCGACCACCACCAACTGCACCACCACCATCAGCAAACCTGAGAGAATGGCCGCAGCTTCACTCCCCGTGCCGCCAATCACAGAAACGGGCACCACCACAATCGTCATAACGAATGAAACGGCATAGCCCACGGCAGCTTGAATCAACCAAACCAACATTCCAACGCCCAAAAAGGGCCAGAGTCGCGGTTCTACTGCGCGCAAAGACTGTGCCACTGTTTCGGGCTGATGCATCAGCTCTTGAAACCCGAGACGCGCAATTTGCGACTGAATCATCAGGCCTCTGGCCCACCCATAAACCGGCACAATAAACCACAGCACTGACTTCAGGTTGAGGCCGACATAGGTGCCAAAGTTAGTGCGAAATAGGCTGATAGCTGCACTAACCACATCGCCAACATTCAGCGGGCGCATTGGGGATGATTGGGATGCCATAGGGGATATTTAAGCAGGATGGACAGAGTGGACGCTAAATTTAGACGGCAGACACAACGACTCTCATTAACTGGAACGCTCTTGACCCGTGCCTAAATGGACAAGAGGTTATAACGTTGGCAGAAGTCTTCAATTAATCTGCCCACATCGTAGGTGAGCAACTCGCGATCGCCCCTGATTGTTATGAACATTCAACGTTGGATAGCCAGACGCGAAGCCAGTTGGCGCAGGCTCGATGACCTGCTCAACCGGGCGGAAAAACAGGGACTCGACTCCCTCACCACGGACGAAATTAAGACCCTAGCGAGTCTTTATCGTTCTGTATCGGCAGATTTGGCCAGAGCCCGTACCCATGGGGTGGGTGATGCCCTGATTAGGGATTTACAAGGGTTGACGTCTCGTAGCTACAGTCAGATTTACCAAGGTTCCAGACGACAAGACTGGCACGCGGTGATTAAGTTTTATCAATATGGTTTTCCCGCTGCGGTGCGGCGATCGTGGGGTTACATTGCGATCGCGACAGCCCTGTTCGTTATCAGCGGCTTCGTGGCTTGGTGGTACGCGTGGCAAGATCCGTCGTTTATGTCACTGGTGCTCGATCCTGGCTTCGTCGCCGAAGTGCAAGAGACCGAAGAACTCTGGACCGTCTCCATTCTCGGACAGGAACCCGTCGCCTCTAGCGCCATCATGATCAACAACATCGGTGTGTGCTTCAAAGCCATCTTTGGCGGCGTAGCCTTCTTTTTACCCCAGGTGCCGCTCATTACGCCCCCGGGCGCGTTCACCGTGTTCATCTTGGTGTTTAACGGGCTGATGATTGGTTCGGTGGCGACGTTAGTGGCTCAGACAAATCTGGCCTATGACCTTTGGGCGTTTGTGTTTCCCCATGGGTCTTTAGAATTGCCCGCCATCTTTTTTGCGGGCGGGGCGGGCTTGCTGCTGGCGCGGGCGATTTTGTTACCTGGCAAATATCGGCGCATTGATGCGCTGCAAATCTATGGTCGTCAAGCGGCAGAGCTAGTCTACGGCATTGTGCCGATGTTGTTCATTGCGGGCATCATTGAGGGCTTTTACTCCCCCAGTCCGTTGATTCCCAACATCGTGAAGTATGTCACGGGTACTCTACTGTTTTGCCTGCTGGTGTCTTATTGTTTGCAGCGGCCACCACGGGTAACTGAGGAAACTCGCAGCGAGCCGTCAGCGGTTAAACA
>CAZLYS010000235.1:0-6789 GCA_964563415.1 uncultured Halomicronema sp. | reverse complement strand
CCCTGCCCCGACAGCCGAGAGTGCTGTCACACCAATCCCGACTGCCGCGCTCCCTGCCCCCATCAACTTGTCAGATGTCATCGCCCAAACTGACCTTGAGTTGCGACGACTGGGTTGGTCAGTTGAAACTGGACGAGACTATTTAGAAAAGACTTACCAAAAGCGATCGCGCCACGAGCTGTCAGAAGAAGAACTGATTCAGTTTCTCTGCTATTTAGAGTCGTTGTAAACAGGGTGCAAGACCAGTAACAAAAGGTGACAGCCGTTGCGAAACCAGGTTCACACGTTCAGCAGCCAACTTCTTTGCCTCGGCGTCAGTCTACTGCCTCAAACTGAATTCAGTAATTGAGTTACAGCAGATGTCTGAATGTTGCAATTCTTAAAGCTTTGGGTGCCTTCTCCCCCCCTACAGTTGATAGACTATGTGACAGTTGATTGAGCAGTGTTCAGTTAGGCAAACCCCTTACCCATAGGTTCTTTTGGGGAATTAATAAGGTTTTGTCTATGCTGGGCTATTGCTTGAGAGGTTGTCGTTTTCGGCATCACGAGCTTGTACCAGAGGACTCATGGTAGATTCCCTTAAAAAGCCAGAATTACGAGAAGAGTTACGCCCTGGGGTTAAGGCACCGGCTAAGGACACTATCCTGACCCCCCGGTTTTACACCACCGACTTTGATGAAATGGCCGAGATGGATTTCTCGGTCAATGAAGAAGAGCTGCAAGCGATCCGCGAAGAACTGCGGGAAGACTACAATCGTCGTCACTTCATTCGGGGTGAAGAGTTTGATCAGTCTTGGGATTATCTTGACGACAAGACCCGCAAACTCCTGGTTGAGTTTTTAGAGCGTTCCTGTACGTCTGAATTCTCGGGATTCTTGCTCTACAAAGAGTTGGGTCGTCGCCTGAAAAATAAAAATCCGTTCATTGCCGAGTGCTTTGACCTGATATCGCGGGATGAAGCTCGTCATGCAGGCTTTTTGAATAAGGCCATGTCAGACTTTAACCTGCAGCTAGATTTGGGCTTTTTGACTAAGAGCAAGAAGTACACCTTCTTCAAGCCGAAGTTCATTCTGTATGCGACCTATCTGTCTGAAAAGATCGGCTACTGGCGCTACATCAAGATTTATCGCCATCTAGAGTCTCATCCTGAAAATCGGGTTTATCCCATTTTCAAATTCTTTGAAAACTGGTGCCAGGATGAGAATCGTCACGGCGATTTTTTCTCAGCTTTTCTGAAATCTCAGCCTCAGCTTCTGAATGACTGGAAAGCGCGTTTATGGTGCCGCTTTTTCCTTTTGTCAGTCTTTGCCACCATGTTCTTAAATGACTTGAAGGGCAAAGATTTCTACGCCACGCTGGGTTTAGATGCTCGCACCTATGATATTGACGTCATTCGTAACACTAATGAAAGCGCCGCTCGCGTTTTCCCGGTGATCCTGAATGTTGATCATCCCGAATTCTTTAAGGCGCTAGATATCAGTGCTGCTGCGAATGAAAAACTGACGACCTTAGGCCAGGTTGAGCAGCCGAAGATCTTGAAGTTCTTCCGTCAGCTGCCGCATATTGCCACGATTGGCTGGCAACTGGTCCGTTTGTATTTCATGAAGCCGATTAACGCCGAGCAAATGCGCGCCGTTGTTCGCTAATCTTGATTGCATCTTAAGTTACAAAAGCCCCGGTTTATAGCTGGGGCTTTTTGCTGTATAAAGGCGGCAGCGATCGCCCGCTGTCCTGAAGATTGCTATCTGCTGGTGTATGAAAAGAGGACATCGCCGGCAGGATGTTCTCCCTTTGAACCAGGGACACTGCCTCGATCGTGAGTCTCATCATGGAGATACCGTTTTTGCATGCACCTTGGCGACTAAGTCGTTTACTTCTAGGAGTCTCCGTAACTCTGCTGTCGTTTCCCGATGTAAGCTGGGCGGCAACGCCAACGACCCTGATGGGATCACGGCCTATACATCCTCAAAAATCCTGTGCAGAGCGCCCTGCGCTAGACGATATGGATATCAAGCAGCGCCGCTGTGGATCGCAGGAGCCAACTGATTTTGACAATCTTTCCAACCCACCCACTTTTGACCCCTCAAGGCCGACCCTCGAAACGGTTTCAACAACCGACAATCCTCTTCAACTGGCTGAAACTCCCACAACGGATGATTTGCCTGACTCTTCGGTGCAGCGGGTGGATGTTGATCCAGCGATTATTGAAGGCAGTCCAGTTTTACAACGATGGCTCGAAGAAGTGCCTGACTTGGCCGTTGACATCCACCATGATCCGGCCTTTCGGACGCGGTTGCGGGTCGGCTATGCCGAGTTTCCGTCTACCGATAACACGGGCGGCATTTACGTTGGCGTGCAGGATGTGTTTGTCGGGCGCACACCGCTGACGTTGAGTGCTGAATATGCTGTCAATGGTCGCGGCGATCGCCAAGTGATTGGTGCTGATGCCCAGTACTATCTGCTGCCCTTGGGCTGGTACGGCAACGTCGCTCCTGTGATTGGCTATCGCGATATTCAAACTTCGGCGTTTGAGAGCAGCGGCGTTAATGTGGGTCTGCGGGTCATTTGGATTCCGTCACGCACGGGGACCGTTGATCTATCGGTAACCCAGAGCTGGGTGGCCCCCGGAACGAATCGAGAGGTTGGTTTAACGACCTTTGCTGCTGGGTACGCGATCGCTGAAGACCTGCGCATTGGTACGGATATTCAGATTCAAAACACCCGCGAGCGCCAGGAAAGTCGAGTCGGCATCTTACTCGAGTGGATGCTTTAGTCAGAGTATGTTAACGTACATCTAAATTCAGGAGGATTGATTTCCGCCTGTTTTGTGGTGTCTGGTATTATTGAGAACCGAAGTTGAGTAGATCTCAACGAGTCTGCAGAGGTCGCTAACCCTTAGACAAGATCTGTTGTTTAGTTTCTGACGTTGATTCTGAAAGCACGGTATGACTCAAGTCGTTGTAGGTGAAAACGAAGGTATCGAATCGGCATTACGGCGTTTTAAGCGCCAAGTTTCAAAGGCGGGCATCTTTTCAGAGGTCAAGCGCCGCCGCCATTTTGAAACCCCCCAAGAAAAACGGAAGCGTAAAGCTGTTGCCAGACGTAAGAAGCGGTTTCGGTAGGTGACAGGCTGGCCAAATGCAGTAAGCCATCAAGCCTTTCCCGTTTATGGACGAGCTACTGTCAACGAACGATTTTGTAGGCAGGGCTTTTCATGACAACATCTGCGAGAGGAGTTTTAACGCTCTTCTGTCGTAGCTGGGGGGATGCGTTTATGTTGTCTGTCACTGGGGCCTGTAATCTGGTCGCGGTCAAATCCTTGCAGTAAAGGAACGACAGTCCTATAGCGACATGTAGTCGAATCAAGCACCCCCTATTCCCTGTTCCCTATTCCCCTCAAGCAAACGAGATGTACTTGACCAAAATGCACAGGGCTATAGCTTGTTGAGTGAATGCGGGCGCGGTCATGCTTAGCTTCAAAGTTTTCTGCACTTATCTGCACTCAATTGATGGCGCGCTCTAAGCTTGAAATCAATCCCGCAGTCTTTTGTGTAACAGCCGACTGGCTCGGTTTTGATATCCCAACCGTGTGTACAGGGCATAGGCTTTTTCATTGTCCGCTAAGACTTCTAAATGCAGGGCTTTAACGCCGAGTTCCCGACTTTTGGTTTCGACGAACAGGAAGGTTTGAGTGCCAATGCCTTGATGACGAAAGGCTGGGCGTAAATAAATTTCATCCACAAATGCATCAACGCCGCCATATTCCAAGCTGTAGCCAAAAGTTAGAGTTACATAGCCAGCGACTTGAGTATCAACCCAGATCAGCCATAGACGGCCAAAATGCTCGTTTTCTAAAAAGGTCAAAAGGGTCTGAGGAGCTTGCGTCGCGTCAAAGTGCAGTTCCTCTAGCGCGTAAAATTCTTGAGATAGCGCTAGCAACGTGGGTAAGTCATCAGCGGTTGCCAGCACATAGTGAACAGTCATAACCCAAACCGGCATTAAAGTTCTTTAACTGAGCTGAGCCTGCCGCGAGTCCTGCTCTTGACTCAGCTATCGATACCATATGGCGTTGTTGGAATCGATAAAACGGATGTAAACAGTTTGTATTGGGAAGAGCGCTAGTTGGTTGATGTCGTGAGGAGTACAGCGATCGCACAACCGGCAAGTCTTACTTGACAGAGTTAGCTTAGACACCGGTCATAGATAGCGTTACTGCTTTCGCAGATAGCGGTCATAGAAATGACATGGCGGGTGATGCAAGGTTTTTATCACTATCGGTTTTGCGATGGCTTTTCACCTCTATAGTGTGGTGGTGAAGAGAGACTTTGCGATTATGCGCCCAACTTTGCGAGCCTATCTGCGACGGTACCTTAAATCATTCAAATATGCTGTCTTGGTTGTTTGTGCTGCACTTTTAACTTGCGGCATATTCGGGCATTCGGTATTGGCGACCGCGCCCGTCTCTAACTATGAACTGGCGCAGGCGGCTCCGTTTAACCAAGTTGAGACGTATCCCATTACAGCGTTGCCTTCGGCAGCAACCTATCGTCCTGTCGGCAACTGGGTGGGGCGACTCATTTTGCCCAGCGTTGAAGACTATGCCGCTGACCCTGGTGACTGGGCTTGGTTTGAGGTGTGGCATACGCCTGCTAATCCAGAGCTTTTGGGCCAGCAGATCAAAGTTGCCTGGCAAGACTTACCGGGATTGCAAGCGTATGTCGATGCCGTGACCCGAGACGTTGTATTTTCGGACCGGGCAAATAAGTTTTGGGAGGGGGGCACCATTGTTCCAATTCGATTGGACGGGCGTCAGAACGTGGGCCCGTTACAGTCGTTGGCGGGGGCACGCCCTAAGGATGATGTCACTGTTCGGTTAGTAGGCCAACCGATACTCGAAACCGAAAATGGTCAACCCGTAGTGCGTTTAGGCTTAGAACCGGTACAAGTCACGGGTCGAGAGTATGGACTGGTGCAGGTAATTGAACCCGATACGAGCGTTGACCAACTGCTGCCAGAGGCCTGTCCGCGAGAATCCCCCTGCCCGACGGAATATTTCAAGGTACGGCACTTCAACACCGCTGCTAAAGACTTTACCGGACCAGAAGAAACGATTCGCATTCCCCAGCAGCCGATGCTCAAGGGCGATCGCTTTTTCTCCAACATTCTTGACTTAGCTGACGCGCCCGCTGGGAGCGAAGGCTGGTATGTCTACGGAGCGCGAGACGCTGATGGCGTATTTACCGTGCGATCGCTGCAGCCTCGTAAGCTCATGCAATTGACGCCCGATGAAGTCATTTTGGGTGACAAGGCTGGCACCAACTACATTGACCGTGGTAACTGGAGCAACCCGCGTGAGCGTAAAGGTCAGATTCAAAAGGTGTTGCTAAGTCAGGCACAAAACCAGGATGCTGCGGTCAACGCTTGGCAGGTTGGGGACTATGGTCTCGTCATCCATTTGTTTGGTGGTATTGGCGGCGAGAATAAGGAGTTTACCCCGGCCGGTACCGTTACCGGCCACTTTGCCTACGGTTTAGCCCAAGTCGTCGAAGAACCGATCGCCCAAGAACCGCAATTTCAAATCGATTATCAGCAAATCTATACTCACAACGGCGGGGGGATTATCGCTGGTACCCACGATTGGGCCTCTTATACCGGCGATATGCAGCGGGGATGGCTGGGGCAAAGGCCCATATCAGACGTTGTGGTTAAGCTGGACTATTTCGTTGAAGATTTACAACTGGGCGACACCACTCTGTCGCTTTTTAAGGAATTGCTGATTCAAGCTCAAGTCATTGCCGCTCGCTATCGTACGGGCGATGGAGCAGGCGTGACGGCCATCTCTCCTGCAACCTCCTGTGTCCAAGACTCCAATCAAGCCCTCTACATCGCCACTGAAGAGATCCGGATAAAAGCTGAACAAGATCCCAACTTGGCGGCGTATATTGAGGCAAATCCGGATGATCCAGACGTGCAAAAGATCGACCAGTTTGCCGCTCTGGCCACAGATTTACGACAGGCGCTGGCACCCTACGGGGTCGTTCGCCCCGATTGGCAAAGCAATGCCGAAACCTTAGCTGGGGTGAATGCGCGGGGTAACGAGTTAGCCACCCGCAGCGGTTTGTTGGCAGGCATCTTTAGCTGGCGATCGATGATGCCACGCTGGGGACAAGACGACATTGCCCTGATTTTCCTCAAGAATGGTGCCGATCTCTGGTTCCTTCGTCCGAACCAGATCGGTGGCTTTGATCCCACCATCGAGCCGATTCCCCCCACGGCGCTGTTTGGTCTGATTCCTGGCGTGTCGCGCGTCGCCTTAAGACTGGCCCGGAGTTTTGCGGTACCGATTTCAGGAGCGGTGATTGGGTATACGGTACTGGCTCTATTGGCGATCGCTGCCGTGGCGATTTTTTATGGTCGTCAAAGTGGCTTTTTGACAGCGCGGTTTAGCGTTGACAACCCGATTAAGGCCGTATTCAACCTGATCAAACTGTTCTTTATTCCGTCGCTGCTTGAGGAACTGATCTTTCGGGTAGGCTTACTGCCCCATCCGACGGAGGGGATACCCACACCGCGCTGGCTCGCTTGGGCGGCGTTGAGTATCGGGTTATTTGTGCTGTATCACGTGGTGTTTAGCTGGTTGCGACCTCAGGCTAGGGCGGTGCTGAGCGATCGCCGCTTTTTGCTCATCGTATTCTGGGTGGGCATCGTGCTAACTACCCTCTATGGCCTGACGGGCTCGATGCTGGCGGTCACTGTGGTGCATTGGGTCGTGGTGGTGTGCTGGCTCTA
>CAZLYS010000234.1:0-6790 GCA_964563415.1 uncultured Halomicronema sp. | reverse complement strand
ATCAAGCCGATGATGCTGTCGTGGACTACATGGAACGCTGCAAAGCCTTTATATTTCCGGCGGAAGAAGATTTTGGGATTACGCTGGTCGAAGCCCAAGCCGCCGGAGCCCCCGCGATCGCCTACGGACGGGGCGGGGCGACAGAAACCGTCATTCCTGGGAAAACCGGGCTACTGTTTGAGCAACAGACCGTTGATAGCCTAGTTCAGACCGTACGTGAATTTGAGCAATCACCCCTCATGACCCCTGCCACTATTATTCGTCAACAGGCAGAACGCTTTTCCGAGGCGCAGTTTCGTCAGCAATTTCAAGTCTGTGTAGAAACAAGCTGGGCAGAGTTTCAGCAGGCGACGACTTCACCTTTCACACCTGAGATTCCGGCGAGATAGCCTGATACGATGCGGAAAATCGGGTCTGAGAATACGATCGACAACTGATTATGGCAAAAGTCTTGATTGTGGGCGGCACGGGGCGTATTGGCAGTAGCATTGCCCGTGATGTGCTGGCCCATACCGATGCTGATGTGGTGCTAACCGGTCGCCACCAGCAACGCGGTCACGCGGCTGTGCAAAACCTCGGCCAGCGATCGCAGTTCCTACAGCTGGATTTGTCAGATTTGGCAACACTGAGTGAGGCGATCTCGACGGTTGATTTAGTCATCCACGCTGCTGGTCCCTTTCACCATCGCACTACTCAAGTGCTGCAAACCTGCATTAAACAAGGGGTGAACTATCTCGATGTCAGTGACTACCGAGGCTTTACGCGTCAAGCCCTGACTTGGCGAGATGCCGCTCAAGCAGCTGGCGTGACGGCAATTGTGAACAATGGCGTCTTTCCTGGCATCTCGAACAGCATGGTGCGTCAGGGGGTGGAAGCGCTCGATCAAGCGGACTCTGTGCAATTGAGCTACATCGTGGCGGGCTCAGGGGGAGCAGGTGTGACGGTTATGCGCACGACTTTTTTAGGGCTACAGCATCCTTTTGAGGCTTGGATAGGTGGGCAATGGCAATCCGTTCAGCCCTACACAGGGCGCGAGCAGCTCACCTTTTCTCAGCCGTATGGTGACGCCCACGTGTATTGGTACGACATGCCTGAAGCGATGACCTTACCAGCCTCATTTGATCTCAAGACTGTCAAAACCAAGTTTGGTGTCGTGCCCGATTTTTACAACCATGCTACCTGGCTCACGGCTCACGGCTTGCCTGCCTCAGTCCTCCAAAACCCCAAAACAGTGGAGTTTCTAGCACAGGTAAGCTACTGGATGACTGGCGTCAGCGATCGCTTTACCGGCACGGGGGTCGCCATGCGTTGCGATATCCAAGGCCAAAAAGCCGGTGAGGCGATTCATTATCAAAGTCTGTTTGTTCATGAAAGTGCTGCGATCGCAGCGGGCATTGGCGCGGGCTACATTGCCGAACTCTTACTATCTAGCCAGATTAAGCAACCCGGCGTTTACCCGGTTGAGCAAGTGCTCACCACCGCTCAGTTTCACTCTGCGATTGAAAGTCGACAGCTAAAACTTCAAGTCGCCAGTTCAAAACGTGATGCCGTTAGTTCTGGCCGGTGAAATCCTGGCATTGTTTTCTAAACTCTGAAGCTCAGTCAGGTTGCATGCGCTGCTTGAGGCGATCGCTCAACGAACTGCGAGACGCTAGCCGCGCTTTACCAGAGGCGGCCCAGGCTTGTAAGGCATCCACTTGTTCTTGGGCAGTGCGGGCAAGGGGGACGATTTGACTCGCGGCTTCAAGAATATCGTCAGTGGTGAAGTCGCGATCCTGACTAAAGCCAATGTGCATGGCTTCAACAATGGCCTGCTCAATTTCTGCACCCGAGAAATTTGGGGTTTCATAAGCGAGGCGTTCTAGATCGTAATTCTGCAAATTGTGAGTCCGGAGGCGGCTGAGATGTACTTCGTAAATTGCTTTACGTTCCTCTTGGGTCGGCAGCCCCACAAAGAAAATCTCGTCAAAACGTCCTCTTCGCAATAGTTCGGGCGGCAAAGCTTGAATGTTGTTGGCAGTTGCGACCACAAAGACCGGAGAAGTTTTCTCCGCCATCCAGGTAATGAACGTCCCGAATACACGGCTACTGGTACCGGAATCACCACGTCCATCGACCCCCGCAAATGCCTTGTCGATTTCATCAATCCACAAAATGCAGGGAGCCAAGGCCTCCGAAATTTGAATCATCTGGCGAGTCCGAGATTCCGACTCGCCAATCAGCCCTGCAAAGAGGCGACCGACATCCAATCGCAGCAGCGGTAAGTGCCAGTGGTGGGCGATCGCCTTAGCGGTCAACGACTTGCCCGTTCCCTGAATACCCACCAGCAAGAGCCCACGAGGATAGGGCAGGCCATATTGCCGCGCTTTTTCAGAAAATGCGTTACCGCGCCGCAGCAACCAATCTTTCAAGTTATCTAAACCGCCAATTTCAGAAATTTGTTCTTTCGCGGGATAAAAATCGAGAATCTGGGTCTGGCGAATCGTCTGACGTTTTTCTTCTAGCACCAGTTCAATATCGTCAGCGCGAAAGGTGCCGTGAGCCGCAATCCCACGCGCCAACACCCGTCGAATTCGCTCGATTGAGAGACCTTGACAAGACTGCACCAAAGCATCCAAATCCGCCGGAGAAAGCTGTACATTCAGACTGCCCAACAGTCGGATAACTTCGGCTCGAATGGCTTCTACACTGGGCAAGGCAAATTCCACCACGGTGACAGTTTCAGCCAAATCATCGGGAATTTGCACCTGCGGAGCCAGTAGCAAAATATTTTTGGCCTGAGATTTTAGACGCCGTGAGAGGTTGCGTAACTTCCGAGAGATGGCGACGTCATCTAAAAAGCGGTGATAGTCTCTCAGGACAAACAAAGCAGCCACTGACTCTGGCAACTTTTCAATATGCTCAAGTGCCTGTAAAGGGTTACGACGAGCCACACCGGTATCATTCGGATTACCCTGATAGCCATCCACAAAATCCCAGATGTAGACACCACGGTTGTTGAGTTGTTGGGCACTAGCAGCGATCGTCTGCTCAACTCGCTCTTCTTCTAGCGTGGCGATATAGATGACGGGATATCGGGCCCGCAGCAACAGTAAGAGTTCGTCCTGAAAGCTCATAGGTGCTTCGTTGCCTCAAGTTGCATGATTCGCCCTCAAAACGGGAATGCTCAATGGTTAGTTGGCGGAATATTCATCGCCTGCCAACTGTTGCTTAAGCGCCTCTAACGCCGACCAGCGCTCATCAATTATGGTCCGAGGGGAGAGCGATTCTTCAACCTGGAGACCTTGACAATCCTGAGCACAAATCTGTCGTTGAGGCAGTTGCAAACAGATCTGCTCGTAGATCCAAGTTTCAGGTTCAAAATGGCCGTAGGGAGAGAGACTCTCAACTAACTCTTCAGGACTCACTTCTTGCTCTAACGGTAACCCTTGAGCATCGGTAGCAGCCTCATCCAACCAAATAATTTCCTGGGCATCGAACGCAACTCGATGGTTATATTGCTGCAAACAGCGATCGCACGTCAGCGTCACAATCGTTGATGCCGTACCTCTGACCTCTAAAAACGTTGTCCCATGCCGCACAGAGACTTCCGCGCGGACGGGGGTCAGTGTCGCCAAGTTCTCAAAGGTCGTTTCAAACTGCAGCGATCGTGTTCGGTTAGGAGCATTGAGTAGATGCGGAATATAAATTGCCTGCATTGCTTCCTTTCCGAACTCGACTAAAGGGGGTGCTGACGGGGGTAGCTAGGATGACTCGTCGGCTGACGCCTGGCGTACCACTAATCGTCGATCAGGTTCTCGACCCCGACTAAAGGTTTCTAGACCGTCGTAACTGCCTAAAAAGTGATGTACCTGGCGTCGCTCAGCCGACGACAAATCTTTAATTTCGAACTCTTCACCGGTCGATTGGGCGGTTTCTGCGGCTTCAGTCGCTAGTGCAATCAACTCGGCTTTACGCTTAGCTCGATGCCCCGCCAGTTCAATGGTGTAAGGCTGCTGCTCTTCAGGCGATCGCCCGAGGTTGAGAGTTGTATTCGCCAAATATTGAAGCGCATCTAGGGAATGCCCTTTATCCCCAATCAAAGCACTGACCTGTTCTGCAGACAGGCCATCATCTTGAATGATTAGCCAACAACTGGCCCCAAATTCATCCTCTGTCAACGTGGCCGCAACAGGAGCCTCTACTCCTTGATGCTTGAGTAAAGACTCTAGCCACTCAATACCTAACTTTTCTGGATTTTCCATAGCCGCCTACGATGCCTTCTTTTTCTTCTTAGAGCGACTGGGCTCAAAGGGGAGGGTTTGGCGACCATCATCACCTGACTCGCTAACCGCCTGCGCATCCACAATCTTTTGTAGATTTTCAGGCAACGGTTCCCTAGACAAAATAAAGCTCTGTAATGTCTGAAAGATATTGGCAATCACCATATACATGAGCACCCCAGCCGGTAAGGGGAAGAATAAGAACATCCCTGAAAAGATGATGGGCGTGAACTTATTGATGGCAGCCTGCTGAGGATTGTCAGTAGCAGAGCCCCCTTGACCAGAGAGCAATTGGTTCACATAGAGACTAACCCCAAAGGTCAGCACCATGAGCAAGATATCCCAATGAATAGCCCCATCGTCACCTCGAACACCCACACGCCCTAACGCTTCAATAAACAGGAAGCCTTTATTGGAAGCTAGGCCTGGAACCTTGACTTGCAGGGTGACATCGCCTGGAGCGATCGCCTCGATATTACCTGCTTCATCAACATTGATGAGCTCTTGGCCCTTGGTCACATCAACGTAGGGCTGTAAAGAGTAGGCTCGGTCGTACTCGCTGACCAATTTGTTCAGCGACTCACCTTGGTCGTCTTGGATACGAAAGTCAGTCTTCTCGCCTACCGCCAGACGATTTCCTCCCGGAATCACCACTGACATCGGAAAGTGAACGCCGTCAGTTACATAGATACTCTTTGGAGATGTCGAAAAGGCCTGAGGCTGAATTTGCTCAATCTTTTCAGAAGGTAAGATCTGCAAATTGACCGGATAAGCCACATCCGCAAAGGGCGATCCTCTCAGGGTGGCAAATAAGGCAAAGAGAATCGGCATCTGCAGCAAGACGGGAAAACAGCCTGCTAGCGGATTACCAAACTCCTTATAAACCTGGCTCATTTCCTCTTGTAGCTTGGGCGGATCATCCTTGTAGCGCTCTTGGATTTCCTTAACCCGCTTTTGCATCACTGGCTGAGCTACTTTCATTCGCCGCATATTGCGAATTGACCCCGCATTGAGCGGATAGAGTGCAAATCGGATAACTAGCGTGAGAGCCACAATCGCTAATCCGTAGCTCGGCACAACCCCGTAAAAGAAATCCAGGATTGGCAACATGATGTTGTTGGAAAGAAAACCGATACCAAAATCCATTCGCACTCTACCTCGATGGGGCTGCTCAATAACTACGTCCAGGTTGCCATGGGCCGTTACTAGGGTAACGCTCAGAGGGGCTATCTGAAACCCACTAGACAATATAGTCCTAGCCTATGACGCTAGTGACCCAATGGGGTTACGGTTTTTCCCCTAAGCTAGTACGGGTTTAGATGGTTTTAGTTGCTACCGAGTGCACCACTGACTGCCTTAGCTTTAGGAGATAATTTTTCGGAGATGTAGTCATACGTCTCACGAAAGTTTGGCATTGCCCGTAGTTCTAGCTTACTGCCATCTTTCAGAGTAACCACCATGTCTCCCCACAATCCCAAACCGCGAGGTACGGTGACCACTTTCTTGACTTCCGAATAGATAATGTCAGAACGGGTGCGGCCCATCCAGCCTCCCGTAATCGAGATCCGTCGATTGGTAATGCGATAGCGCAACCAGAGTGCCCGAACAATCGCCCCCACAGTCAACGGAATACAGACTAAGGTGAAGGCTAGTAAGACATTGATGATGAGATCGCCAATGTGCGGCCCACCCTCGTAATAAACCTCCTCTTTAATGCCCATCACATACCTCAAGCTCTAAAAATAACTGTTCTAATTCTTGCAGAAATTGCCGATAGCCGCATTCAATGGCGGCACTCCGCAAGATGATGACAATCCAGAGACCTGGCTGCAATCGGGGCATTAGCCTTTGCAAGGCCGCGCGGACTTGACGCTTGAGTCGATTGCGAATCACGGCCCGTTTACTGACTTTTTGACTGATTGTTATCCCAAAGCGAGAGCAACCTTGGTTTGGCTGCTCCTCCGGTGACTCAACGAGCTTCACGACAAGATGCTTAGTCGAGGCCTGTCTGCCCGTTTGGTAAACTTGCGCAAATTCTTTAGTGCTAGTTAGTCGATACCGTTTAGGTAAGGCCACTTGAGCCTCCGCCTCTGGGGCTTGAGCCCACTGGATAAATCGATCACGCTTACCATAGATGATTTATTCTTCTTCTCCGCTGTCTCGCACCAATCAGCCTTAGACAGCGAGACGTGCCCGACCCCGACGCCGCCGAGAACGAATGACCCGACGCCCGGTTGCCGTACGCATCCGGGCTCGAAAGCCAGAGGTGCGCTTCTGTTTTCGGTTAGTTCCACCTAATGTTCTTTTTGTCATCTTTGATAACCTTCTCTTTCAGTCAATCAGCCAGCAACTACTCAACTTTCGCTGCCAGTATGCCTTTTGAGGCGCAGTTCAAAATACTAACACTAAAGCCGAGGGTGACGGAAGCGATCGCTAAAGGTAAATGCCCACAGCCCGCTTTTGAATACAGCCGCACATCTGGACAATTAAGACGGCTCTGAGCGGGTACACAAGATCATCTAAGCGAG
>CAZLYS010000233.1:0-6826 GCA_964563415.1 uncultured Halomicronema sp. | reverse complement strand
CCCCTGCCTGAATAGTGAGGGTTTCAAAGTCTTCAGGGGTGACGGCGCGATCGCGACTCCGTAACCGTTTTGGCACTCGAATGACCGCTTGTTCCAATGTTTCGCCATCGGAGCCATTGCGCGCCGCCTGCCGGTTCATGATGTGGGTCACGTAGGGCACAGCAGTTTTGAGGACGTGCACGGTACCCGCTTGGACGTTTCCCTTCAGCCCCCCGCCGGTGCGATAGGCCGCCATATAAATCCGACTACCCCGTGGTGGAATCGCCCCATACTGTTGCTCTAGGGTTGCGGTGGTCAAGGTTTCGGCACCGGCAGTGCTGGTGCTAGGCAGTCGCTGAGCGCGATCGCCCCCCTGCAGCCGCAATGAATTTGATTCCCGTACCTGTGGTCCAAACTGGATGGTGCCTTGGCCTGAATCCAAGGTGTAGTGAAGATCCTCGGGGCTAGAGTCGGCAAAATCGTTGATCTCTTGCCAACGGCGCGGTGCCCCGATCGCATCCACGGTCACAATGTGCTCTCCGTCTAGGCGTGGCAGCACCGGTGTCGATTTGAGGGTAAAAGTTTGGCCGGGTTCGCCGTTACTGATGCCTAGCAGTTCTCGGTCAATTTTTAGACATTGGCTGGCGCGGACGGTGCCCCCGATCGAGCGACAGCCCAAGCCTACAATTCGGGGTGCGGCTTCGTACGGGGTGCGGCTTCTCGCGGCTGGCAAGCAAGTGCAGCGCAACCACCGCCCCCGATAGGTGGTGAACTGCACGCTGGGCCACTCCACGGGTAGATGTAGCAGTACATCTGCGCCCTGTAAGGGATTGCCCCCCTGATGGGCCAGTTCGTAAAAGCTAAAGCCTTGGGTCGCGTCGTCGCCTTCATGATCCAACACGGGCTGCCACTGCTCGCCGTCCCACGCTTCCCAGAGGCGGGGCGGGGCATTGGGATTGATGCCGGTCGGGGTGGCCTCTTGACCCTTGATGGTGAGGGCGATCGCGTTGCCATCCAACGGTTCTGCTTCATCAAACACGAGATAAAAACAGTTGCCCGGTTGGGGCTGCTCGTTAAACAGCGCTAGTTCCGGGCCACCCCAGTCGCCATCACTCGTTTGCGACCAGAGATTAGCGAAGCGATCGCGTAGAGCTTGGGGTTGGTCATCAGCCCGAGGCGCAGTGAGCAGATGACGAATGCTGGGACAACCAATTTCCAGAGGGGCATCGGTGGTGAACACGATCGCCTCTTCGGTGGTGGTTCGCTCTGTCGCCAGCTCAATACCGGTGGGAATGCTGTATCGCTGGGGTAAGGCGCTGCTCAAATAAAAGGTGACTTCGACTTGCGCTGGGGTGGGCGGCTGTAAGCGAATGCCTAACAGTTCTAAAAAGGCGATGTACTGACGACGGGGTACCTGGTTAAACCGGGCCAACATTTGATCGGTCAACCAGGAAAACAGCTCGACGAGGGTGACACCCGGATCGCTCGGATTATGATTCGTCCATTCGGGACAATAGCGGGGAATGCGCTGCAGACACTCCTCGACTAGATCCTCAAATTTGCGATCGTCCAGGTCGGATTTTGGCAAATTCGGTAGAAAGTCAAATTCCATGCCTTGGGTCAGCTCCTCGCAGTCGTTGGGGATAGTTGGAGTCGGGGGAAGTCGGCGGCAGTGGCGATCGCGGGCCGGAGTCTTGCTGGGGAAAGTAATTACGGATTAGTAGCGGCCTCCAACGGCTGTAGATAAAACGGGTAGACCAGATTGCCGGGGGTGTAGCTCTCTCGCAATCGGTAAGCGATCGTGATATCGACTCGCCCTAACTCCGCTTGTGGATCAACCCGTACCTCGTCCAGCACAATGCGCCGCTCCCAAGTTTTCAGTGCTTCTTCAACAAACAGGCGCATTTCTACCAGGGTCTTTTGGTTTAACGGGGCAAAGGTCAGCTCGTGCAGGCGGCAGCCAAAACTGGGACGCCGTAGCCGTTCACCAGGGCGCGTTCGCAAAATAATCCAGATGGATTCGCGCACGCTTTGGTCACCGTCACTGACGTGCAAATTCCCTTGAGGATTAACCGCGATCGGGTAGCCAAAACCGCGCCCCAAATGCGCCGGAGGAGGCAAATTAGAAGGAAGAGAAACCACAGTTCTGGGAGCCTACGGGGATCTCTTACAGATGTATCTTTATCCGGCAGGTTCCAGCATTCGACCTTGGTCAAATCTTGCCCAAACGTTCACATAGCTTATTTGAATTCAACCTTTTGCTAGGTCTATTGCAGGTCTTGCAGAGAGTCCATGACGGCTTGAGCGCTATCGGTATCGCCCTGTTGGCGATAGAGCTCTGCGGCCTGTGTCAAGTCAGCAATTGCACCCGGTTGATCGTCGAGTTCACGTTTGACTGATCCGCGACCGTAAAAGGCCTCTGCTAGCGTTGGGTCTAGACGGATAGCCTCGTCATAATCGGCCAGGGCTGCGGCATAATTTTCCGAAAACTCATGCGCTAAAGCCCGGCTACTGTAGTTGCCTGCATATTGGGGCTCCAGGCGAATGGCGGCGGAAAAGTCATCCACAGCAGCGGCGTAGTCTTCATTGAAATTATGAAGGCCCCCACGTAACGCGTAAGCACCAGCTTCAGTCGGATTCAAGCGAATCGCCGTGGAATAGTCGCTCATTGCGCCTGGGATATCTTCCTGAAACTCTTTGGCCAAGCCACGACGAAATACAAAGTAAGCATTGTCGGGCTGCAGCTCGACGGCTTGGTCCAGATCAGCGATCGCCCCAGGCCAATCGCCTTGGTCGATCTTAAGATCACCCCGATAGCCAAAACTTTCAGCCTTGATAGCGTCGGCCTCTGGCAGATCAGGGTCTTCGTTCGCAACGCTAATGGCCTTGGTGTACTCTTCGATGGCTCCCTCAATATCGCCAAGCTCTTCTTTGGCGAGTGCCCGGTTGAAATAGAGTAAAGCTTCTCTAGCACCGAGATTAATGGCTGTTTCATAATCCGCCATGGCCCCTGCTGTATCACCCAACGTAAACTTCGCCACGCCGCGGTTCATGTAGCCTGTGGGGTCATCGGGCGATAAGCGGATCACGGCTTCAAAGTCGGCCAGCGCCCGGTCAAAGTCGCCGATCTCACTATAGGCGTATCCGCGATTGTTATAAGCCTCGCTATCGTTGGGGTTGCGATGAATCTCTTCAGTGTATCCAGTGATGTCTGCTGTGACCCTGGGGTCAATATCATTCTCTGAGCGAGAGGATGGAGCAACGGTCTCGGTGAGGGTTGATGGTGAGGTCGTTGTCCTTGAGGCAAAGTGAGTCGTGTAAATAATCGGCAGAACAATCATCGGCACTATCCCAAGGGCAATCCAGGCTGGACGAGGGATGCCAGAAACATCAATTTGGTAGCCGTTGATGTTGAGATAAGCCTTGGTGGATGTCAATCGCGGCTGAGACGATGAACGGTCATCAGCATCTGATGAGGAAGGAGACGGGCCGTTTTCTGCCATCGAACTTTCCTGATAAATGAGCAATGCCAATCAGTGTGGACGTTGTACTGCAGGAACGCCCCTGAGACTTTTCTACAATCAAGCCGGATTAATTTCCGAAGTGAGTAACACACACGATAGCTTTAGCGCGATCGGGCTAGGGTGGTGAGACTTGAGATGTTTTGGCACTGAATTTTGAGTAGCGGCAATGGCGATCGTTTCTAGGCATCTGGAGCTGTTTACTTATGCCGTAACGTTGCCAACACCGCTGCTAGGAAAGTTGCGCTGCTGATTCGTTTCCACTTCTGCATTGACTGCACGGCGATAGGTGTCAACGATGTGGTTAGGCAAAATGTCGCCCCCCTGACTGATGAACGACCATTCTTCCCCGACATGCACAAACTCTGCCCGCAACTTGGTCGGCGGCATCGTCGGAATTGGGTCTGCCAAGTTCGTAATGCGGAACGTATTGGGCAAGATAGTGGCGTAATTATTTACAAACTCTGGATTGCCTACGCGGGGACTGGCATACACATACACCTGTAGTTGTGGTTGCAGCTCTGGTACGGCGAGGGCGATGTCTAAGGCTAACAGGGTTGCTAAAGCAGAGCCTAAACTATGACCCGAAACGTAGCAGGGCTTGTTGGGATTAATCTGCTTCACCGCATCCACTGCCAATGGATCGATGATGCCATCCGCAATGCGGCGAAAGCCTGTGTGAATGCGCCCCAACGACTCGCCAGTTTGAGGATGAATGTAGTCTTCCTGAATGGCATAGATATTGCCGATCCATTCGCTGGTGCGCTGAGTGCCGCGAAAAACAAGAATACTATCTTCATCGGATTCCAATAAAAAACCGAAAAATACATCAATTTTGCGCCCTACTTTGACCGCTGCGGTGACTCCGGTGCGAATCGCATCTTCCGTTTGTGAAAGGTTTTCTTCTAAGGCAGTGGGGTCATTTAAGACCGTCGGATCATCAATGACCTCTTGAGGCACTTGAATTTCAATATTGTCATTGACCTGGCGCTCTTCGCCCTTAAAAGAGGCGACTAAGCGATATTTATCTAGGCTGGAGTCATAGTCGAACAATTGCTGCAAATTGCCGTCGTAATCAGGATCGTTGCGCCCGGTGATGTATTGCTGGGTCGCCAGACGGCTAAGTAAAATCAGCCGCTTGGACATCTCTCGACTGTAGGGCGTTGGGGGTGGCGGAAAAACGGCTGAGGCTTGAATCGCTTGAAAGTCTTCCACCATTTGGGTATCGCCCGTGACCGCCGCTTGGATGATGTCTTCGGGGTCGTAAAATTCGGCAGCATAAGCATCAATCGCCTCTTGTCTGGCCTCAGCCCGCTGTCGGCGCACAAACTCAGTGCCAACCGTGGCGGCAGTGCCGGCAGCCATACCACCCAACAAAAAATGGCGACGCTTGTACTTATCCATCAAATACTCCTTGGGCACTCGAACTAAGGTTTCTCAGAAGAAAGCAAGTTGGGAAAGGCCCGCTTTAAGGCGCTAAAGTCGGGACGTTTGGCAGTGGTGTAGAATTCGTTGACCGTTTGGCCTGCAATCCAGGTGGCGGTGGCGAATCCAGCCGCTTTGGCAAAAGCGCCTGCATAGGGGATGACGACACTCAGACCAATCATGATGCCCCAGACCAACAACCCGGCAATGCCTGCCCAAAGCAGTCCCAAGACGCTGCTGACAATCACCAGCAGTCCCTGACCTCGGGGTTTTCCCCACTGTTTGCTAATATCCCAAGTCATTTTGAGAATGAGGGCTAGGACAATCACGAGCTTGATTTCCAGAGTGCCGCCCCCGTTGAGAGGTACCAGGCCAACGATCGCTGCCCCCATGGCATAGTCAAACACCATCCGTCGCACTTCACCTGCCCGCCCAATCAGCGACGCCATCCCCGATAAAGCGGAATCGGTGACACTGTCAGTGGAAGCGTAAACCAGAGGCTGATTTTCGAGAGCCTGCGTCATTTCAGGAGAAAGATTAAACGCATCTTTGATGTCGTTGAGCACCTGTGCTTCTTGGGGGTCAATGCCTTTAGAGCGGGCGATCGCGTAGGCCCCCCGATAGACCTGCTGCTGCATTTCTGGTGCCTGAATCTGTTTGAGGTGCTCGGCTACTGCAGGCTGACTGGCTAACAATTTTTCGGGAGTAATGCCCGCTGGCAATGGCTGAAAGGTGTTGAGTGCCGCTAAAAAAGCCTCAAACTCTCGGGGCGTCGGGTCGCCATTTAATTTGGCGACAGCAGCGAGTACCTTTAAGCAGGCAATCTTGGGGTCATGTAAATCAGGCATTAGGCATGCACAAGGGCTGGAATACAGTTACATATCGCGGGAACAGTGAATAGCATAGGCCGAAGCAATCCTCAAAACCACTCTCCTTAAGATCGTTCGTAACATAGGAACCGACGTTGCTATCTCGACCTATAGCCCTCCTTGCATGGCCGCTTTCAGATCTGATGCCTCTACTCGATCGCGGTGAATTGGTACCCAAAACTCGTCGTATTACCGGGTTCTACTTGCACGAGTTGCATGGCTCGGTTGCGATCGCCAGACGGCAAAAACTGCACCGTCCCCGTGGCACCGTCGACCTGGAAGCCGAGGGTATTCAGGGCTTCGACGACCCCAGACCGGGTGGGATTAGTGCGCAGCGCTTCGGCTAAAGCGATCGTCGCATCATAGGCCATGGCAGTACGCCAGTTGACATCGCCGCCCCAGAGTTCGCGAGAAGTTTGGACAAACTCAGCCTGAGTGTTGTCACCCAAAATCCAAGGTACGGCGACCACCATATTCACGGCATTGTTAGCGCCGACTTCCAATACTTGAGGATTGTACAAACTATCGCCGCCTAGTAAAGGCAGCCGTTGCTGATTGAGTTGGATGACCTGTAACGCTTGCTCCAGGGTGCTGGTATTGGTCAGCAATACCAGAATGGTGGCTCCCTGCTGAATGGCCTGAGAAACTGCGGTGGAAGCATCAAAGCCGGATTGGGCGACATCCAACTCGGCGAGTACTTGCCCGCCATCGCTATAAATTGCCGTGGTGAATTCTGACTTGAGGGACTCGCTATAGCCACTGTTGCCGTTAAAAAATACGGCGGCATTGGCAGCGGGTAAATTGGCCACTGCATAGCGCGAAAGGGTGGTTGCGGTCAACCGATCGCTGGGCACGGTGCGCAACACCTCTGCTGCCACGTTCGACAGTTGTACAGATGTGCTCGTGGGCGAAATCATTGCTAGGCCAGCTTGGCTATATACTTCACTGGCAGCAATGCTGGTATCACTGCCGAAGTGGCCAACCACGCCCAAAATATCCGCATTATCGGCCAAGGCTTGGGCTACTTGTGTA
>CAZLYS010000232.1:1076-6827 GCA_964563415.1 uncultured Halomicronema sp. | reverse complement strand
GTCACCCCTATACTGCCCAAGCCGAGCTTGAGTTCAATCAATCATCGCAAGCATTAGTTATCTGGTCGCTGTTGTGCAAAACCAACTGGCAGATTCAGGAGTATAGGCGGCGGGAGGCCGATCATCAAACACGTGCGAAATAAATTGCTGCCAAAACGATTAAACCAAGTAACGCCAACGGTACCCATAAATCGACGAGATTTATCATGAGGTGAAGCCCCAAAGTTGAACGACTTCAGGGTAGAGCAAGCAGGGCAATCCTATGACAAGCACGACAGTGAGCGATCGCGTCATTTGGCTCAAGGAGCGATCGGCCCTCAGTGCCCTGAGTGATGAAATACTCACCACCCTTAGTCAACACCTGGAACTCCGTCATCTGCCTCCGCATCAAGTTGTCGTGATGGCTGACACGCCTCCTGATGGGCTTTATATCCTAGAAACTGGGCGACTAGAGCATAAACCCGGAGCGAGTCGTCCGATGAGTTTTTTGCCGGGGGCATTACTGAATGTGCGATCGCTCCTGCTGGGAGAACCAGTAGAAAACACCATCCTGACCCTCAATCACTGTCGCTTCTGGTTCATGCCTGCAGCTCGCTTTAAGCAGCTCAAATCAGCCTATCCCGAAATCATGCAAGTGTTTTCGCAACGGATTGCGGCAGAGTTGCGCCAAGTCGCCTCCCAGCTGACTTATGAGCAAGAGCGCCAAGCAATATTGCGGCCGTATCTGGTGACTAAGGCTCGCCGCGGCATCATTGGCCACAGTCGATATGCCAAGCGCCTGCGGCAACAAATTCGCGATGCCTTCAAAAACTGCCAGGAGAGCTGCGGTTCAGTCCTGGTCTTTGGTGAGCCTGGAACGGAAAAGGATAATATCGCGGCGCTGATGCACTATAGTTCGGCTTATCGCCGCCAACCCATCATCAAGGTCGATTGCGCCCGCCTGCAAGCGAGTGGAGCCGAACTGTTTGGGCGCGTAGACGGCAAACCAGGACTGCTTGAAGCATTGGGTTCAGGCACGCTCGTATTGAATAATGTCGAAGAATTACCCCAATCTTTAATTGGTGCGATCGCCCAACTGCTCACCCAACATACCTATCGTCCTGTCAGCCGTGATCGTGATGACACCGTCCCTGAGCGCACAAGTGCCGCTCAGATCATCCTGATTTCGGAGCGACCGATTCCAGAAGTGAATCAGGCCGTTGACACCCAAATCAAAGTACCGCCTCTACGAGTACGCAAAGCTGATATTGAAGACTATGTCGATTACTACATTAGTCTGATTAGTCGCGCCCGTGGCAAGAAGAAGATTGCCGTCACCCCAGAAGCCATTCGGCGCTTGCAAGCCTACGACTTTCCCAACAATCTGCGGGAACTAGAGAGCCTAGTTTCACGGGCATTATCCCAGGTAGCACCAGATTGTGTACTCACGGAAGAAATTCTCTGGCCATCCCAGAGCAAAAAGAAGCAATTTCGCTGGAATTTGCTCAACGCTTATCCCGCCCTGCGGCAATTGCTGAGGAGTCCCTGGTGGCCTGATCGGCTTAATTATGGTGTCACCTTCGCAGTGTTTGCGCTGGTGAACATCGTTCTGTTCGTTGGTCCCCAAACTCGCGATCAAAATGTCGCTCTCAATCTATTTTGGGTCTGGTGGTGGCCCATCATTTTGCTGATATTTCCCTTTTTGGGGCGGGTTTGGTGTGCCGTATGCCCATTCATGATTTATGGCGAAGTGCTGCAAACCCTGTCTCTAAACCTCTGGCCACGCCAACTCAAACGCTGGCCTCGCGAAGAAGCCGAACGCTGGGGTGGCTGGTTTCTCTTTGGCCTGTTTGCCCTCATCCTCTTGTGGGAAGAACTGTGGGATTTGCAGAATACAGCGTATTTATCATCTTGCCTGCTGCTGTTGATTACAGCCGGGGCAATCATTTTTTCCCAAATTTTTGAACGCCGATTTTGGTGTCGTTATCTGTGTCCAATCGGGGGCATGAATGGGCTCTATGCCAAACTCTCGATGACAGAGTTACGGGACCAGCAGGGCACCTGTTCAGCAGAATGCACTACCTACCAGTGTTATAAGGGCGGACCTGAGAAAGGTGAAGGTCAAGCAACGGCGGGTTGCCCGATCTATTCGCATCCGGCGCAGCTTGAAGAAAATCGCGATTGTGTGCTGTGTATGACTTGCCTCAAAGCCTGTCCCCATCGCTCTGTGGAATTTAATCTGCGGCCACCGGGTATTGAACTGTGGACAACTCATACTCCTCGTATCTATGAGGTAGCGCTGCTGCTGTTACTGCTAAATGCAGTGTTTTTGCATCGTCTTCCAGAACTGCTGAAGCAGCTAGGCTGGTCGTTAAATTTGGCAGATTTTTGGGTGCATGGTGGTGTGGCGATCGCGCTTCTCGCTTTCCCCGCCTTACTGCCTTTAGCGGCCCAAGGCAGCTTATATGTCCTGCACAAACTGATCCATATTCGCAAACCTCGACCCTTTAAGGAATTGGCCTATGGATATCTGCCATTAGTGCTCATGGGCACTTTGGCGCATTATCTCCGGTTATTTCTAACCGAATCGGGACGAGTGTTGCCAGTCAGTGCTGCAACGATTGGGCTGCCCGACACCCACCTACCGGTATTAGTGGCTCATCCAGCTGTGATGGCCTTCTTGCAGGGAACAGCTTTGAGCGCCGGGGCCATTTTAGCGATCGCCCTAACTCAAAAAATTGCCCGCTACCCATTACGACTATTGATCCCTCAACATTTAGCCACGTTAGGGCTAACAGCGGGCCTCTGGTGGCTCATTGTGTGAGAGTAGAGACTCGGGAGGATCATGCCAAGACATTCAGCGCTAGTTAAAACTCGTAACGCACTCCAAGCTGCAGCGAGTGAATAAACAGTGTATCGGCATCAATATCTGTGTCTAGCACCTCAAAACTTTGGCCCGGAATTCCCATTAAGCGGTAGCCCAGAAAAGCATTGAGGGTTTCAGTAATGTCGTAACCAGCTCCGGCCTTGAACTGAAATATAAAACTCGCACCTGAGTCGTCAATGTCGACCTCGCCGAAATTGGGTATGGTCGCTGATAGATCATTGGCAGACAAAATTGCGACGCCTATGCCACCGCCTAAATAAGGGCTAAAGCGGCTGTTAGTGGGGAAGTCATAATAGCCGTTGAGCAAAAACTTCCAGTTATCGATATCGCCGTCAACAGATGTGTCCACGTCGTTCACGGTGATGCTATCAACACTGTTATTGTTGTAGCCAATTTCAAACTCAGCCCGAATGTTGTCAAAGCGATAACCTACCGCCCCATTAATACCAAAGCCAGTGTCAGTGTCGATAGAAATATCCACCGGGACGGTGGCATTACCAATGGAGGGTAAACCCGGTGCCGGGATGACAGGAATCGTGATGTCTTCGCCATCGAGGTCGATGTCATAACCAAAGACAACTTCAGGTGCTAAGGCTACGTACCAGCCTGAGGTGCTCTGACGGACTGGGGCAGCTTGGGCAACATTGGTGTCGCTATTAATTAATGCACTGGCTGACTGAGCAGGCAGCCAAGCATTCCCTGTACCGGGTTCCACGAGCTCTACAACGGTTAAGGCGTCGGCGTCAGTGACTGGGGTAACGGCAGCGGCAGCCGCGTCCAAGCTGGAAGAACGGTCTGGCGTTTCCCCAGTCACATCAGATGTTGTCGATATGCTTTCCGGCTCAGGCTCTACGGCAACTACTTCAATATCAGTCACTGACGTCACCCCAGACGAAGGACCCTCAGCTTCTAGAATTTGAGCAATATTGGGAGCAGGCGAGTGCTGGATAGAATGATGGTCCTCAGACGTTTTCAGCTTGGATTCAGGCGTTGGTATATCAGCTTTGATGGGTGTTGATATTGAGGCCAGAACCGCTGGGCTCATAAACATTACCCAGGAGAGCATAGAAACAGGCCATAGAAGCAGCTGAGGACATTTCATGCGGCAAAAAAGTTTAAGTCTAAAAACTTCTAATGCTTAAAATATAACCTCTGAAATTATGCGGTTAGGTAAAGTTACTGTGCAGTAGCCCACAGCTTCTTTATACCTAGGATTGAGAGGGTAATTGCTCGCAAGGCATCTAAGCCCAATGCTGTTTGTATGACCAAAGCGGGTGACTGTTTCAATTAGCACTGGCTGAGACAACCCACAAACTCAAGTAATTGATCCGTGTGGATGAAAAAATATTGGTCTTATCAGAAGTGATAAAGCGATCGCCCAATCCCCCACCGCCGCTAGTCATCTGAACAAAGAGAAAAACCAACGTCAGGGGAGCTAAGGCGATCGCAGCTTTATGAGCTCATAGATCCGTTATTCAGCTGCACTGAAATGCTCTTTGAGGGTAGCTTCTTGCTCTTTAGTCAAGTTGGACTGAATGAGTTCAGGAGCATCCGCTTTGACGGCTTCTTCAACCTTATCGAGGGTCACACTTTCAGTCAGCAAAAAGAGTGCCGAGGTGCCTTCCGTCACCTTGTCACGTACTTCTTTGATGAAATCATCATTAATGCCGTAATCCTGAAAATGGCCGGATAGGGCACCGGTAATTGCACCGACAGCTGCCCCAAATAAGGGCACGAAGAAAATCAAACCGAACAACATCCCCCAAAAGGCCCCATCTAAAGCGCCGAGGCTGGTCAAGGGCAGTGCTTGCTTGGTCTTAGGTTTCTTCTTGCCTTGTGGCCACGTCACAATCGCGGCATCCTTAATATCAATCAAATGCTGCTTTTGAAGGTCTGCCAGCTTTGTCAATACGCTTTCGGCACCGTCAGAGCTCGCAAATTTCCAAACAGTCAAATCAGCCATGGTTCAACATAGTCCTTGGTAAGGTTAGTTAAGAGTCTGCTTCCGTATGTCCTTCATTTAGGACTTTATCCATATAAGCAAACTGCATCCTAAAGGACTTTATCGGTCTAGGCAAATTCAGTTAAGAACTGAATAAAGAATTAAGGTTTACCGTGATCTCGCTAGTCCTGAATCAGGCAAATAGAGGATGGCGGCAATCTGAAATCGACATGTTGCTAACCCTATCGAAGGATGTCATGACTGATCGCTGTTTAATCGCGGCGGGAAATTGATCGCATGACGTGACACCGCTAGACGCTGGGCGATCAGCATTAAGGTCAGCTATAGCCAATCGCAGTTAGGTGAGAACGGGGTAGATCGCTGGAGCCTTTAGATGGTGAGACTTCCAGTTCTGCCTTCTGCCTTTTGCCTTCTGCCTTTCTCTATACCTGACAAGGGCGACAAGGTTGGCCTTTGCGGCCATCAGGCATTAAAAACAGCGAATGAGATTGTGTTTTTGATCGAGATTCTCCTTCAGTGCCTATATTTTGAAGGGGCTGGTTTTTATGACGACCCTTAGGTGGAGAAGACTGAAAGGCACACTATGGAATTCCGGGATGCTTCGGCTCAAGTTTCGAACTGGTTTTCTCAACGGCGAGAAAAAGCGCTGAATGCCGCCTATGAAGGGGCGCTAACCATTCGAAAACTCGAAGAAGAACTGTTTGCCGGACAAAAAATTGGGGAGAGTGCTGACAAAAGTAAGACCGTGATTGACTATGCCTGTAGTTTGCGCGATCGCCAACTCCTCAAAATTCGCTTTAACCTAACTCAATTTAAGGCGAACAGTTTTTTGTTTGAGTCTCAAGTCGCTGAACCCGAATCACCAGCCCCAGCAGCCCCAGCGGACGTGGAACCAGCGGCTGAGACAACAACCGAGGAAGCG
>CAZLYS010000232.1:0-1052 GCA_964563415.1 uncultured Halomicronema sp. | reverse complement strand
GCTCGATAAGTTGGAATTTATTGAGTCGGTGATCGCGAAATATCGTGGGGAAGGCAATTTAGCGAACTTTTTTGCTGTTGATGAGGTACTGATGCCCTCTCAGGAAGCGACGGAGTCCCGCCCTTCTGCCCGCGATCGCACCCTTGATATACCCGCTTTGGAAATGGACAGCGAGCGCCAGCGCGAAAAAATACTGCCACGGCTGCGATCGCCCAATAAAGAGCCGACGGCCGAATACGAACAACAAATTATCGACACCCTGCGGCTGCAACGCAAACAAGCCCAAATTGCGATTCGTTGGTTGGCCGTGTTGCTGATCATTCCGCTGTCGGTGCAAATTTTGACAAAAAATCTGATTTTTGAGCCGCTGTTAGGGACTTACAGCGATCGCAACCCGACCGAGATTGAACTCAACGAGGAGATCCGCGATGAGTTTGCCCGCGACTATTTATTTGCCAAAGAAAAGCTAGAAGTTGCGACCCTACTCGGCTACTACGACGATATGGATGACGAGCGTCAGCAAGAATATCTACAAGAAACTGCTTTTGATCTCTGGCGGGAAGCCCGGGAAGAAGAACTCAATGGCTTGAAAAACTTGCTCGCTGATTTTCTAGCCTTTCTATCCGTTGTCGCACTATTTCTCATTGGCAGGCGACAGGTTGCCCTGATTCGTACCGTCTCTAATCGCACCTTTATGAACCTGCGTGACCCCGTCAAAGTTTTTCTCTTTATCCTAGTGACTGATATCTTTGTGGGCTTTCACTCAGCCGAAGGGTGGGAAGTCATTTTGGTTGCAGTTTTTCAGCACTTTGGCGTTCCCGAAAATCAGTTTTTCATCAACGGTTTTATTGCCACTGTGCCAGTCATTATTGATGCCTGCATCAAGTTCTGGATCTTTAACTTTTTAACTCGCTATTCGCCAGCGACGTCGGCCATTTATGAGCGCATGAATACATAGCAGAAATTGACCAAAACGTTCAAAATACTATCTTGTAAAACTATGCAGACTAGTACTCCATGGCGGAAGTCTTGATACCGATCCCCCACCCTCT
>CAZLYS010000231.1:0-6865 GCA_964563415.1 uncultured Halomicronema sp. | reverse complement strand
TTTTTTCGCGTTTATCGCTATCCTTGCTAAGCCCTGAAAATCCTTAAGATTTTCGTCAACTTTCTAAAGAGAATCTTGGGTGTTTTACAAGGAGTAACATTCTCTAATAAACGTTACATCGCTGTAAAACAGCTCCATCCCTTGATGCAAAGATCGTTACACCCCCTTCAGAATATTAATTTTCGAAAATGGGTTGCTATTCTGACACTAATTCGAGTATAAACGCCTCAAATGCGAGCGCCTTAGAAGCCTAATGTTATCCCTATGGAAGCCTTCTTTATTTCCGCTGAAACTGATTCTGAAACCTTGGCGCATGTCGGTCTAGCTGACGATGAGTTAAGTGCCGCCAATAACGATGATCAACCTGACGAAGCATCTGCTCAATCGCGGAAAGATGATGCTTCTTGGAATGATGATGCCGAGGTGTCTGTGCAATTCACAAGCCGAGATTCTCTCTCGGAACTCAGCCTGCCAGGCTATCAAAAAACGATTACAGCTGACGCTGTCGGAGCCCTCTTTCAAGAAATGGCGCGTTATCCTCTCTTGAAGCCAGCAGAACAAATCGAGCTAGCGCGACAAGTCAGATTTTTAGGGCAAGTTGAGGAATTAAGAGAAAGTTGGATTGAAGAGAAAGGTCAACCACCCAATTTGGCACAAATGGTTGAAGCCTTTGAGATTACTGAAGCTGAGTTTCGGCAAAAACTGCATCATGGCCGGGCCGCTAAGCGTCGCATGATCCGCTCTAATCTAAGATTAGTTGTCTCCATTGCTAAGCGTTATTTAAATCGAGGGGTGCCATTTCTCGATTTGATTCAAGAAGGAGCATTAGGTTTAAATCGGGCCACTGAGAAATTTGACCCAGACAAAGGGTATAAATTTTCGACCTATGCTTATTGGTGGATTCGTCAAGGGATCACTCGGACGATCGCAAACGATGCTCGCACCATTCGCTTACCAATTCATATTGTCGAAAAGCTCAACAAATTAAAGAAAGCACATCGTGAATTACGCCGTGATTTGCAGCGCAATCCGACGGAGGCAGAGCTCGCGGAAGCGTTAGATATGGCCCCCGACCAACTGCGGAGTTTGCAACAAGTGCGGCGGCGATCGCTCTCCCTCAATCATCGGGTCGGTAAAGGCGAAGATACGGAACTGATGGAGCTGTTAGAAGACGGTAATACACAAACACCCGAAGCTAAAATTAGCGAATCAATGATGCGCAAAGAAATTACGGGTGTGCTCTCAGAAGTCTTAACCGAGCGCGAGAAAGATATCATTACCTTAAGATATGGTTTGACCACGGGAGAAACTCACACGCTCGAAGAAGTTGGCAATATGTTCAACCTTTCCCGCGAGCGGGTGCGCCAAATCCAAACCAAAGCGATGCGTAAATTGAGAAGACCTCAAGTTGCCTCGCGATTAAAAGGGTGGTTACGCTGAGTCAGTCGTTTTCAACCGCTATTAAGGGTCACTTTGCCGTAGCGTGCCTAACAGACCTTTCTCCCAAAAGCCTGAATGATGTCTTCGTACCTTAATGGGAGAGAGGTTTTGTGGATTATAAACAGGATCTCATCACGACGATTCACGACTTAGGCTGCGATATCGAGCACCTTGATGACCACCTCACCGAAGTGAGTCAATCCCTACCTACGGCAGTTTTAATCCCTTCTCTATATGAAGAGTTAGAACGCCCAGCGCTAACTCAAATTCGCGACCAGCTTATGCACTGCCGCTTTGTAAACACGGTAGTCATCAGCTTGTATGCCAAGACTGAAGAAGAATTTTTTAAGGCGGTGGACTTTTTTTCGGTGCTGCCGCAACCCACGTATGTGCTCTGGGAAAATGGACCACGCATCACCAAACTGCTCGCCAAGCTGCAAGAACAGGGACTTGACTTGATGCAGCATCGCGGCAAAGGGCGGGCTGTTTGGCTAGGACTGGGCATTGCAACTTTAGAGGCAACCGCGATCGCCCTGCACGATGCCGACATCATTACCTATGACAAAACGTATCCTCTCAAGCTGCTCTTTCCGCTGCTAGAGCGGGAATTTGGCATTGCCTTTAGCAAGGCCTACTACACCCGCCTGAGTGAAGAGCCGCGCCGCATGCATGGTCGCGTCACTCGATTGTTTGTCACGCCCCTGATTACCTCCTTAATGGAACTGTTTGGCTACCGAGACTATCTGCGCTATCTAAATTCCTACCGTTATCCACTTTCTGGAGAGTTTGCGCTCACGAGCGATCTGGCCCTCAATACTCGCATTCCAGCTGACTGGGGCTTAGAAGTTGGGTTACTGGCCGAGGTCTATCGCAACCTAGCCCGCAAGCGAATTGCCCAGGTTGATCTCGGAATTTTTGAACACAAGCATCAAACTATCGGCACGACGTCGGATCAAGGTTTACAAAAAATGTGTCGTGACATTCTCAAGTCGGTGCTGCGCACACTGACGGAAACCGAGCAGGTCGCGATCTCACGGGATCACATTCGAGCCTTGGGAGTGAAATTTCGACGAGAAGCCCAAAACCTGACACGACAATACTTTGTAGATGCCCGATTTAACGGTATTGAGTACGATCGCCACAAAGAAGAAGTCACCTTAGAAAATTTTGAACAACTGATCTTGCAAGCGGGCGATGAATACCTCAACGACGCCACGGGCAGTCAAATTCCTGATTGGACGAGAGCCCTAGCCGTTATGCCTCACCTGCGGGAACAACTGCGTGATGCCGTCGTGGCCGACATGGGCGACGCCCGCGAACAGAATGCCAACGCGAATGCCAATGCGACCCCATCGCTCACTGTAGTGCCCCAGTAGCAACCATGCAGCTAGATTTCAATTCTCTACCTCGTCTAGAGCGAAGCAGGCAGCACTGTTAGCCACCACTATTCCCGTACTTTGGGACAGGGTCGACCATCGGGAGCGGCCATCGTACATTCATTCACTAAACACGAGGTTTGGTAACAGTCTTCACTGGCTAACTCTGGTGGGGGTGCACCAAACACCATCTCGCAGCTAAAGTCTTCAAAGTCGGGTGTCATCGTCAGCGGAATGCCAAAGTCTTGGGTAAAAAACCGCTGGGTCGGCAACTTACACATGTTGACACACATGCCGACACAGCGACTTTGTTCTAGATAGCGACATTTTTGAATATGCACGCCGCTTTTTTGCTGATGCGGTTGTCCGTCGTCACCCGTGATGGTCACTTCAGTGACTTCACAAGGCCCCACCAGCCATTCAAACAACACCGTCGCGAACCAGGCGTTGAGTTCGCAAACCAGTTGTGTCGGCGAAAATAAAGTGCGAATCAGCCACAGCACGGGGCCAGGCACCAATGACTTGAGCACCACCGCGACGAGTGCCTGTTGCTCATCGGCATTGCGACCTTTCATGATTTTTTGCGACAGATCAACGAATCCGTCATACCCCTTGAGCAACGTTGTTTGACCAACAGCATTGGCCATTTTGCGACTAAACAGGCGAATAAACAGTCGGTCAAACAGACCGTCGTGGTATTCCGTAGAGGTCTCCTGAATTTGCATAGGCAGTCTGCTGTCAGGGTGCAATACAGCTTCACTACTGTAGCGCGATCGCATCCATCATCACCTTGACGACGCGGGCAAGAACTGTTGAATCTGAGACAGGCTTGCCGCTTTGACCAGCAAGATCATCGCCTCCTCTCTAAGACCGTGATTGGGACCTAATGCGTCATCATGAACAAAACCGAATTGCTCAGTCTGATAGCCAACCACTCATGACTGTATCCCTTGAGCCAAAGTGTTCTATCGCTAAATTGATGGTAGAGCCTAGAATTAGGGCGGTTCACTGACATCAGTATCTGTCTGATCAAGTCGAACATTTCTCTCTCTCATTATTCGGCACGTATCATATTTGCGATATCAATGAGTTCAAAGTATGTCGTTATTCCTCCAGCACCAGAGCTGCGAGACTTTGTCAGCCACTATTGGTTGAGTCTCGATAACTCCGAAAGGTTGCATGTTGCTTTGCCAGACGGAGCCGTGGATTTGGTTATTCAAGCTGATCAAACCACTATCAGCAGCTGGCTCTATGGCACTACAACGGCAAAAACTAATATTGCTAAAGGACAACAGTGTCACTATCTAGGTGTTCGATTTCAGCCTGGCCAAAGCCGCCACTTTATCCGACCCAGTGCGCATGATTTGACGGATACCTATATCGCCACCCATGAAGCCCTCAAGTTTTCCATCAATGAGGTTTCTGAGACATTTTTAGAGAACAATGCAGCCGCCCAGCTCAACACAGTCCTGGCCGATCATTTGAGCAAGTATCCACCAACCTATCAGAGAATTGATGAGGTGATCCGCTTCATTGAGGCAACTCGTGGTACGACGCGGATGAGCGAAGCTGCTGAAGTATTTGGCCAGAGCCGCCGCCAATTTGAACGCGTATTTCGACAAACTGTCGGAATATCAGCTAAAAGTTTCGCGAAAATCATTCGGTTTCACCATGCGGTCAACCTGATTTCTCAGCCCAGTGCGCAGCCACTATCGCATATCGCGGCTGAGTTGAATTATACGGATCAGAGTCATATGAACCATGACTTTCAGAATCTTGCCGGGGTGTCGCCTGCCCAATTTTCGGATGACCCCGTCGCTTTTTTACAAGACCTGCGCAGTGGTTGAGTGACAAACTGGGCTCCATCCAAGAATAAGGAGACCCTCAATGAAGCTCTGGACAGGAATTGTGACGAAAAAGGTGCAGGAATCTAAAGATTTCTATACCCGCTTGTTTGGTTGTCAAGTCATTTTTGAAAGTGATTGGTTCGTGTTACTGAGACTAGGTAACAGTGATCTCGGCTTCATGCTGCCTGATCTGCAATTTCAACCTCCCATATTCCGACCCGCATTAGCAGGTCAAGGCATCTGGATCGCCATTGATGTTGATGATGTCGCGTCAGAGTATGAACGAGTGGCGGCACTTGGCATTCCGATTGAGGTGGAGTTGCGCAGTGAAGCGTGGGGCGATCGCCACTTTGCCGTTCTTGACCCTAACGGCATCGGGATTGATGTCGTAGAGCATCACCAGCCTGGGTGACTCTCGAGAGGTGGGTGAAACGACCTTAGGGGTGCGGGGCAATTGACTCGATCTGTCTGGCATCAATGAGGGCAAGCCCTGCAGGCCGTAAAGCGATCAGTTCACACCCTCACGACCTGGATACTGTTGAGTCTGCTTGCCCCTAGCAACCTCCCTACCTTCACAGCCACAGCATAATCCCCAATCCAATCAACAAGACGGACAAAAAAGATTGAAACCGCTCAGTGGGGAGTCGGTGATTAATCCAGCCACCGATCGCGATCGCCACCAGGATGCCCGGTAAAGATATTCCATACAGTTGAAAGATCTGCTGATTCCACAGACCTGACAAGGCGTGACTGGTTAAAATGCCCAGGCCAGTCGGGAGAAAATAGCTCTGCAGCGTGGCACGAAACTCAATTGGGGACCAACGCCGCATTTCGCCATAAATCACTACTGGCGGACCATTGGTGTTGTAAGCTCCCCCGAGAATGCCGGCAATAAAGCCAAAAGGGATTGCCCAGCGGGCAGACTCTAGCTTCAGCAAACGACAGTTGATGAGCCGATACATCCCAAAGCCCATCAAAAATAGCCCTAACAATCGAGTGACCAGGCCCACAGGCACCTGTGTTACCAGCCAAATGCCCACAGGAATACCTGCCAGCGTTGCTAATATTAGTCGCCAGGCCGAGGTTACTTCTACCAAGCGCCAACTCCGCGCCAAAATAATGCACGAGATGGTCGGCCCTACCAGGCCAAACAAGGGTGTCGCCGTCGATAGCCCCAGCAATAAGGTCAACAATGGCATCGCAAACAGCGCGCTACCAAAGCCAAAAGTGGACGAAATTAAAGTCGCCCCAAAGAGAATCAATGCCGTTAAGAGTGATTCAGCCATCAAGAGTTCTGGGGATGTGCCCTCTATGATGAGAGGATGAAATGACGATATTGGCAGCATGGGTGACATCAATCCGTATCGGCTCAAGATCTCACAACTGCGGGCACTGGTGGCGATCGCCAATACCGGTACCTTTAGCGATGCTGCATTACAGCTTGATCTATCACAATCGTCGGTCAGTCATGCGATCGCGACTCTTGAAGAAGAGTTGGGAGTGGTGCTGCTGACGCGGGGACGTCAGGGTGCAGCATTGACGCCCCTAGGCGAAACCATCACTGCAGAAGCTCATCAGGTGATGCAGTCGCTAGCCACTATTGGGCAGCTCGCCCAACGCGCCCGAGGCTTACAACAGGGCCTGGTGCGAATTGCTGGCTTTCGTAGCGTCGCCACCCATATCCTGCCAGAAGTGATTCAGCAATTTCGCCAAGACTATCCCGGTATTCAGGTCAGTATCGAAGAATCACGGGACTATCACAAAGTCGAGCGAGCGGTGCGCCAGGGCCAAGCCGACATTGGCTTCACCTATCTGCCGACGAGTCCTGACTTTGCAGCGTGGGAACTTCTGCGCGATCGCTACGTTCTCCTGGCTCCTCCGAATGCTCGCGGTCTTGCAGGCACATGCACTTGGGCAAAAATCTTACAGCAGTCTTTGATTTTGCCACCGCCAGAGGATGGCTGCCGAGAAATTTTACAAGGCTATCTCGCCGCTGCTGGTTACGGTTTAGAGCCCGCTTACGAAGTGCGTGAAGACTCGACTGCCTTGAGCATGGTACAGCAAGGCCTTGGGGTGACGATTATGGCTCGGCTTGCAGCCGAGC
The DNA here is from genome assembly GCA_964563415.1 of uncultured Halomicronema sp. Lineage (GTDB taxonomy): Bacteria > Cyanobacteriota > Cyanobacteriia > Phormidesmidales > Phormidesmidaceae > Halomicronema. The sequence goes on along the minus strand of CAZLYS010000231.1, from coordinate 98 downwards.
CGATTCCCCCCAACTTAATTGTGGCTGAGTTACCTGCCCCCATAGAGCGGGTTATTGGGGTCATTCAATTGGCAGAGGCACTCCAACCACCACCGGTG
>CAZLYS010000230.1:0-6867 GCA_964563415.1 uncultured Halomicronema sp. | reverse complement strand
CACTTGGAATCATCGACCAACAGATTGCCGGTCAGCGTCAGTTGGTTGAACTAGCTAGAGAAAACCTAGCTCTTGAAGCTGAAAACGCTAATCGAGAACGAGCGCGGCTAGAAGCCCTGCAACAACGGGCACAGATCGATCTCAGTCAATCACAAGCGGACGAAGCTGGCTCACTAGATGCAGATATCCAGACCCGTGCATCTGGTCAACTCGCTAGAGAAGCCAACGAAAGGGCCAGGGCTGAACTGGCTGAAGGCGATCGTCTAGCTGATAACCTCGACACCCTGGTCCTAAGTGGCAACGAGTTGCAGCGCAATGCGGCTGAAGCGGTTAGCGCCGCCGATGAAACTGCTCGCCTAGCCGATGAAGCAGAGCGTTATTTGGCTGCACTTAACAGCGCATCAAATGCGGTATCTGGTGAGATCCCTGGCTTTAAGGATGGCGGCACTCCACACGGCATCGCGATTACAGGTGAAGCTGGTCCCGAGATTGGGTTTTGGCCTAAAGGAAGCCGCGTCGTGTCTAATGCTCAGGCGCGGCGCTGGGTGCAAGAAGCTGCAGCGATCAACCCCGAACCGTTTACCCGATTTATGCGATCGCCCATCACTCCGCCATCATCATCCTCATCAAGTTCGGTCAAATCTGTCAGCGGCGACCAGGAACTAATCAGAGCCATGGAGATGCTGGGCCAGAAGCTGGACAAATTCCAGGGCGGCTATATCCATCACGGCACCCAAAATAACCGAATGACGATGAGTAAGAGCTTGCTCAAGCAGGCACTTAACGAGATGAGCGATCAACTTTCAAATCAGGTTGCAACCGACCTCAAGAGAAATTTTAATCTCAGTTAGGAAGTACACACTGTAGGCTTTCTACAGTTAGCGATAAGCTTGCAAATCCTCAACCCAAAAGGTTTTGACTCTACATTCAGTAACTCTTCGAGCCAAATCCCCTACAGTGTCGCTAGACTAAGTCTCAATCAACTTGATATAGGCTCAAATGCATGTCACGTGTATCGAGACTGAGGCTGCTTTATCAGCAAGCATATATTGATAGAGAGGTTGACTGGGAAGACCTCAAAACTGGAGCTCGTGTGAAGGGCATGCTCCCCGATGATCAGGTGCCACCACTTGGTACATTGAGCGGATGGAAAAGTCGCTACCAGTGGGATGCCAAGCGAGCTGAGCTTACAGAAATAGTTGCAGCAATGCCCCCTCTTGATGTGCAGGCTGAGCTTGTGCAGTATGGCGGCATGAAGAAACTCCCAACCCTTGCAGACCGGTTGCAACAAATTGCTCCGGAGCAACTAAGAGAATCAATCACGGCATCTCTAGCCGACGATTTGCAGTTAAGTAACGCTCGAACGATTGCGCTGTACGATGCTCGCATACACCAGCTTGTTAGCCGTTTAGGAACGACCGAAAGCTCTCAGATCTGGTCTGAAGTCAAAGAAGAAGTCGAACAGCTTAGAAGTGCCTTGGCGACGGGCTCAAGAGAGGATATTCAACTCTCTGTTAAGCGATTACTCTTGTTGACTCAAAGGGGCGATCGCGATGATCAAAACTGGCAGCAGATAGGCTTGTGGTGCGAAAAGCGATCATATATCGTCAAGCAAGAAGTCGAACGTCTGAAATTCGGGCAGAACTATCTCACTGTTGAAGAGGCGATGACGATCGCTACAGAGAAGATGACGAAAATCTTGGCATTGGTAAAACGTTATGGCAGTGATGAGTTGATTGCAGCAATCAGAGACGAACTCAGTAGTTCAGGCGATAACGCCTGCTATAGAACCAGCTGAACTTTCTGAACTTTGGATATGGGACATTTCAAAACTAAAGTGGTATGAAATCGTTCAAAAGCCGTCAACTCTTAAAAAGCTTATCTGGTGAGTAATCTAGCTTTCACTGGGTCGAAATCGCACGTTCGCTAGTTTAATGCATTAAACTAAGCCCGGTATAACAGCTGAATCAATCTAGGTAAGTCGAGGGATTCTTCAGAGAAAGATAGACGCTGTTGCACAAGCTCTGACTTGCATAAGACTTGCCCCAGCACTCGTTCATTTCTCGAATTTCGTCCTCAATTTTATTCATATTTTCGGTATACAAGCTGATGCGCTCAGAAACCCGGTTGTAGGCATCACTTGTGGGGGGCACTGTTTTTGTCTGGTCAATGGCCTTTTGCCACATTTCTTTTGCCTGAGTTAGCTCTGAGGCCTGAAATTTTGACCGTCTATTGGTGTAGCCATAAGCTTGTTGTCCCAGGTTGTCGGCAGCCTGTAAAACTTTGAGAGCTTCCTGCTCATTTGCGAATCCTTGGTTGATCCAAGCCAGCTTCTCTTCAAATTGTGTGACAGCAGATTGAGCTTGGCCGGCATAAGCACTGCTATCTGGAATTGCCTTGAAGGCTTCGATGGCTTTGCTTAACTGCTCTCTCGCCTCTTCCCAGTCTTCTACAGGGTAGGGAGGGTTGTTGACTGCCAAGATAGCCGACTGAGCAAATTGATTCGCCGCGGACCAGGTAGATGATGCTTCTGTTTCATCTTCAATACGACTCTCAACTACATCAATCGCATCTCTAACCTTTTCCAAATCTTCCTGGGCAACTGCGTACAGCGACCCCCTGGAATCTTCGATAGCTCTGAGGATATCTCGTGCCTCGGTAAGTTTATCTACCGAGGCCTCTAGTTCATTCATGCTAGACGTTTCGGTGACTTTTGCCTCCACCACCAAGGCTCTCGCCTCATTAATATCCTGCTGTTGGACAGTACGAGTTTGTAAGACATTTACCACAATGATTCCGACAGTCGCCAGGACGGTCAGCGAGATAACACTAATTGCACCAATGATGAATCGCTTATCGGTTGACAGCTTTTTGCCTCGTCGCCAGACGGTTTGAGCAACCCTAGACGTTCGCTGATGCCAGACATCCCAATCGAAATTTCCTGATTCAGCTACTCCCAACGAAGCCGAATTTTGCACTTCGTCCTTCAAACGAATCTCATCGACCCACCCATCCCTCGAGCCATCGGCTGTCTTGCCATAAATTTTGATGCTAATTAGGTTATCAATCTTCAGGTCACGAATGCCGCGCTTGATGACCCCCACCAAAGATGCTTGATCGGGCAAGGCGTCACCTTCAGCAAAAATGGTGAGGCGATTTTGCTGCAATTTTGCTCTGGTAACAATATGCTTGGGCGCGAGTGCTCGATTGAGCAAGTCAGATAGAGCTTTTGGATTTCCCTGCTGAGCCTGAGAGATAAGGTCTATTTGATGAGCTGACATTACTAATACCTGGAGCGAAGTAATCAGAGTTCAGAAGAACCAGAGGCACATTGAAATTCTCCATTTTGAGAAAGTGTAGGAATGCCTGGAGCTTTCTTGGCGGGTTTGTCACTTTTGCACAAGATGATGTCCGAGATGAAGTCACCGGCAGCATCTTCTCCAACAAACACCGCACCGGTAATACTTTTCAGCCCCCTTCTCTTGGCAGTGGCGGTTGCGGCTGTCATATCGTTATCGGTGCTTGTAATCTCGTATTCGTAGTTATCTGTCTCATTGGGAACGGCAACATCTAAACGGTCTAGGTTTTCAGCAAATTTAAGTTCTTCTAAATGGAAAGCTTGTTGACCTCGATTTATCGCCCCAACATAGTTCGATGCTTCTGATTCACGAGCGCGATTAGCCTGCCCCTGCGACGTAATTGCGTGATAAGGCATTGTTGCGAAAAATACGGTCATCAGAATTGCTATTGGGACCAGTGGTGTCACTACCATTGCCACGAGTGCTTGCCGATCTAGCTTCCTTTGTTTTAGATACGCCGTGACTACGACTAGTCCCGTTCCTAGAAATAGCAGGAACCATCCCCAAGAGAGTCCTGTGCCGGCCATCGCTGCCTCTGCGAGGCCTCTAAACGGGTTTCCTGCCAGATCTCTATCTAGAGAAGATTTGGCGTCGGAAATTACAGACTGGTAGTAAAGGCAGGTGCTTCCTACCAACAGCAGCGCCCACACGCTAGAGCCATAGAGCCAGGAATACCGTTTTTTGACTAAAAACAACACCGAGAGTGCTGTCAGAATCAGCAAAAGAACAGCTTCTTCTGCGCCATTACGTAAGTAACTTAAGCTGCCCACTATGGGCGCTGTCATCACTGGAGAAAACACCCCTAGGATGGTGATAAAAATCCCTACAAAGCCCACAGCATAAACAGCGTCGATGTTGAATGCTTGGCTGTTAGGACCAGAAAGCTGAATGTTAATCCCTCCTGACGGCTGCCTCGTAGCAGATACTTGGTCACGGTCAGAATCAAACACTAAGCCAAAAGGGCGCGGCTTTAGTTCATAATCGCGGCACCAGGTTGCAAAAGGTTCTCCGACCTTACGCCCATAGATATAGACGTCGTAGGCCGCCTCTACATCAATCTTTTTTAGTCCCTGCAAAAGAAAGTTAGCGACGCTCTCGGGTGGAATCTGTCGGCCATCGAGCATGATTTCTAAGTCTCCATGCTCCAACCGTACTGAGGCTGAAATCCCTTTTTTCTGAAGGGAACGATTGATCAAGCTGGCGATCGCCTTGACATCACCTTCTCTGGCATCTTCAAGAACTGTGGAAGTCACGCTAATTAATTCTGTACAACAGGCAAAACTGAGATCCAAGGTCAAGCACCTCAGGAGGGCCCATAAATCTAACGCCTCTGAAAAACGACCTGAGGTCCCTCCAATTGGAACTACCTCCGAAACACCTGGGCGACAGGAATTTTTTCCTTAAAATGAAATTCTCTTCTAGGCCTTAAACAGGCAAAGCTGCGATATTGGGCAAGTTAAGGTTGAGCTCATAAGAGACGGTATCCTCCACTTTTACTCTCCTACTGTTTATCCTTTGACATTGCATCCTCTATTTTCTCGATGATATTTGAGAGATCTGCGTACAATTCTCTTTCGCAAACGTCATCAGCCCCAAACTTTTCCCATGCCCTTAGCGCCGAGATCGCCTTCTTTAAGTGCTGATCTTTTTTAATTCGGTCATTTGGCCGAATTGTTTTGTCCTTATTTTCGCTGTCATTTTCATAGAGTAAGCGCTGGACTGTCCTAGCGCTCTTCCCAATGATCACTTCGAGTGCTGGCTTGAGCCTCAACTCGCCTTCTTTTGGCCTTCCTCGTCTATCGATGTATCCAGCGGCCCTGAGCCTCTCTGCGAGCTGCTTTACCTCGGCAGCGGTATAGTCGCGTCGGCGCTCATTCTCAGTCACCTCAATTCCTAGTGCTCTATCCGGTTCGTCCTCGGCGATAAATTCGAGCTGCCGCACTGGGATGCGGTTGTCTAGGAACTGCTCTTGATATGCCTTGGAATCATGCTCTCGTAGATATTTTATGGCGGCGCGTCGGTGTCCCCCGGCGAGTAAGTGCCCCTCTATATCCACAACCAACGGTTCGATGAGACCGACGGCAGCGATAGACTCCGCTAGTGCTTGCACATGGTCGTCGTTGAGCGGGCGAGTGTCTCCACCGTGCCGGTCCTTGATATCGTCAAGTGAGAGTGTTGTGCCTGATGGATTTGGTTTTGTGGATATAGAAGGTATAGGCTCAGCCGCAATCTCAGGATCTTCGCCCCCAGCACCTACCCACGCATCCGCTTCAGGGGGTGGTGTAGTTGGTTTCTTCGCAATCCGAGATCGCTTCTTTCTATCTACCATCGCTTTGCCCCCATCATCTTGAGGACTTCCTTAGCCAGTGCCGCTACTTCCTTAGAAGCTGTAGAGCTGCCCTCAATTTCAATTACTGAATATCCTGCGCTTGACTCAGCGAACACCACGCGCTGCCCAATTGTAGTTTGGAGGGTAGGAATGTCGTATTCGCTCAGGGCATCCTGGATATCTTTGCCAATAGCGGTGTTCACAATCTTACGATTGATAATAAATGCTGCCTGAAGCTCTGGCTTAAAGCCTCGTGCCTCTTCAATGAGTTGCACTGTCTCGGAAGCAGCCCATACATCATAGGATGATGGCTGGACAGGAATAAGCACCAGGTCGGCGGCGAGGATGGCTGTACGAGCTAGTGCCGATACACGGGGTGGTGTATCAATGACGGCATGATCGTAATTGTCCATCAATTCTGGCAGATCACGATGTAGCGTGTTCCGAGCCATGCCCACTACAGGAAAAGGCGGTTTCTCTTCACGTGCAGCAGCCCAACCTTGAGCGCTGCCTTGTGGGTCAGCATCTACTAGCAGTGCCCGAGCCTTACCTAAGGCGATTGCATGGGTTAGGTGTACGGCCAGCGTCGTTTTGCCTGAGCCACCTTTGAGTGAGCTAAAAGAAATGATCATGGCGACCTATTTTAGCAACGCCAATAATCTACATCGCTATGTTGTTGAGGCGATAGAAGTTTGTGAGGCTGCTCAGTAAAAAGCAGAATCATTCCCTCTGGTTGACTATTGGTGCCAATTTGGTTTTGGAATGTCCCACATCAGAGTTGATACGGTTTTAGTTTTGAAATGTCCCACATACCCTAGAGACATCGTTTCGGGTCAGGGACGATGAGCACAGTTAGCAAAATCGAGATTCGAGAAGATGCTTCAGTCTTTTTTCTAAGCCCCGCGCAAAATTTTTGGCTACGGCGTCCCAGACACCTTACGGCTGTAGGTGACTCGGGGAATGAAATGACCGGTTTAGGGGGATTAGAGTAGGGAGCGCCGCTCTATTGGAGTTACTGTGCAATAGACTGAGTTAGTCTGCTGCTCCCAGGGCCACTCTCCCTTGTGCGATCATTATTGGTTGGGATGTCAAGGACGAAATACCTTGATGGCGTAGGGGCATAGCCAATGAGTATGATGAACTCGACTCATGGAACGCCTGTCGATGGTGAAGCCGAAT
>CAZLYS010000229.1:0-6868 GCA_964563415.1 uncultured Halomicronema sp. | reverse complement strand
CGCAAGGCCAGATCAGGCTGCTCCAGCAGTTCGTCACTCAGCCCATCGGTAAATGTCGGTTCACGGTTGGGTACCAGTCGGGTGATCAGGCGGGCAAACTGGCGGGTAAACGGCAGCAGCAGTGTTACCCCCACCAGATTGAAGCAGGTGTGAAAGGCGACAAGCCCGATTTCGGCATCTTGCATGAGCTGACCTGGGGCCAATCGTCCCCACAAAGCCATGTAGGGCGTAATCAGGGTGAGGGCGATCGCGCCGGTGATCACGTTATAGAGCACATGGGAAACCCCAGTCCGTCGAGCATCCACCGAGCCGCCGAGAGTCGCAATCACGGCGGTCACCGTGGTGCCGACATCCATGCCGATGACGAGCGCTGCCGCTTGAGCAAAATTTATGGCTCCGGCATACAGTGCTGCTAAAGTCGTAGCGACTCCCGCACTAGAAGACTGAGTAATGATGGTGGCCACAATGCCCAAGCTCACCAACTGCAACCGCCCCAGCCAGGAATCGCTGGGCAGTTGATCCGGCGTGATGATGCCTTGCACCTCACCCATCGCGGCTTGCAGAGTGCTAATGCCAACGAAAATGAGGCCAAACCCCGCGATCGCCATGCCGACTTTGGCGTACTTTTCTCCAGCGAAGAGTTTGAGGCTAGCCCCAATAAAAATCAGGGGCAGGACAGCAGTATCGAGTTGGAGCTTAAAGCCCAAAATCGCCACTAACCAACCCGTGACCGTTGTGCCCAGGTTAGCGCCAAAAATAATGCCCAGTGCGTTATCGAACTGGAGTAAGCCAGCGCTGACAAATCCCACCGTCGCGACGGTGGTGGCACTTGACGATTGCAGCAAAGCGGTGGTGATCGCCCCGGTCAGGGCACCCGATAGCGGTGTTCGGGTAAACCGCATGAGGGCCGATCGCATGGCATTGCCCGCCAGCGATCGCAGGCCATCAGTCATCACCGTCATTCCCAAAAGGAATAGGCCGAGGCCGCCCAGCGCTTCTGCGATCGTGGCTGTGAGGTTAATGGCTGCTACCCCGGGGGCTAAAGGGCATCGTTAATCCTACCAAAAAGCCTTCCTCTCCCAATCCGTTTGGACGGGCAATATGACAGCAGCCTTGCACTGGTCTAGAATCCTACCCGGAAACGCAGGAGCAGATGACCACCATTCCATTGAAGAAATCAATGCCAAAATTGATGATACGCCCGTTAATGTAATGAGATGCAGACTTCTTCTACCCCACGACTCATTTTAGTGCTGCAATCGGACCCCTCTCATGTGCGCCTTATTCAGACGGCGCTGGGAGAGAACGAGAGGCATCCCAACGTAGTTGCCATTGCGGACAGCCAGGAAGCCCTCACGTATTTACGACGTGAAGGACATTATGCAGACGCTCAACGACCAGATTTAATTTTGCTGGATTTAGATCTACCGGGGGAGCTCGATCGTCACGCTTTACTAAGCACTATCAAAGGCGATCCCCTATTGCGACAAATCCCGATTATTGTTTTAACCCTGACCGATCAGACTGAGGAGATTTTTACGACTTATGCCCTGCACGGCAATTGCCATGTCATCAAACCGGGCGATCTCGATCAGCTGACGAAAATCATCCAGCGCATTGAAGAATTTTGGCTAAGAATCGTTACCCTACCGATAGAGTGACAATTCTTCATTCAGCCTGAACTTTCATGAACTTCCTTAAACTTCTCTCAAGGGTTAAGTTTTTGGATTAAGAGTATCGATCTTTTTATTAATTAAAAGACTGGTTTGTTGCACTTTTTTTGAAGCTTCTCTTTTGTTTAATATTTCCCGCTTCACAGAGGCAAGGGGGTGTTTTATTGTCTAGGTTAACTAGGCAAAATCGTATGGCGTAACGCTTTTCTTCGACGTCACGAGCCATCTTTGAAATAGTAAAAATTTAGCTTTTTACTTTTAATTAAGTAAGGGAGAAGCCATGTTCAGCCAAGCCTTGCCAACTTCAGATGCCAACCTTGCTCACCTCAAGCAACCTTCTATTCATACGTTGACTCAAGTGCAGCCTCATGGGGCTTTGCTCGTGCTCAAAGAGCCAGAAATGACTGTGCTACAAGCGAGTCGCAATGTTTCAAAACTGTTTGGACGACCCGCTGAGAGTTTGTTAGGTCAGTCCCTAGAAAACATTCTGGACGATTACCAGGCGGATCGATTTCGGCGGGGGCTGGCTGCCGATAATCTGGATTTGATGAATCCCACTAAGGTCTGGGTGCGGCGAATCGGCGATGATTATGGGGTCTTTGATGCGATCGTGCATCGCAGTGCCGATGGCTTTCTCGTCCTGGAATTAGAGCCAGCGTTACTTCAGGAAAATATTCCCTTTTTAGGCTTTTACCACCTCGCAAGAGCCTCCATTAACCAGTTGGAAGCGGGGGCAAGTTTTCAGCAATTTTTCCAGATGATTGTGCAGGAAGTGCGCAAAGTGACTGGATTCGATCGCGTCATGCTGTATCGCTTTGACCAAGATGGGCATGGTGAAGTCATGGCCGAGGATAAGATTCCCGAAATGGAATCTTATCTGGGGTTACATTTCCCAGAGTCCGATATCCCGAAGCCTGCGCGCAAGCTGTTTCTCTCTAACTGGATTCGCACCATTCCAGACGCCACCTGCGAACCGGTCGATCTTTACCCAGCCCTAAATCCCCAAACGAACCAGCCCACTGATCTCACGCTGTCGATTCTGCGGAGTCCCTTCTCCTGTCACCTAGACTATCTGCACAACATGGCGGTGCAGTCATCCCTCACTATTTCCTTGATGAAAGATGATCGCCTTTGGGGGCTCATCGCCTGCCATCACCGCACCCCCAAACACATTCCCTATGAGCTGCGGAAAGCCTGTGAATTTCTAGGGCGTGTCATCTTTGCAGAGATTGCCAACCGGGAAGAGGAAGCCGACCACCACTACCGGATCCAGCTGTCTCAAGTGCAATCGGCGCTAATGGAAGCCATGTCGCAGGCCGACAACTTTATTGATGCGCTAATACAAGGTGATCCTAACCTGCTAGATATTGCGAATGCGACCGGGGCCGCTGTGTGCTTTAACGGACGCTGGACCACTCTGGGCCGTGTGCCTGCCGAAGAAGAGCTGAACTATCTGACTCAGTGGTTGGCAAAACACGTTACGGAAGAAGTCTTTCATACAGACTCGCTGCCCCAGGTGTATTTTGAAGCAGAACGTTTTAAGGATATTGCCAGTGGGCTATTGGCGATTCCCATCTCGAAGCGCAGCTTTGTCCTCTGGTTCCGACCGGAGGTGATTCAAACGCTGAATTGGGGCGGTGATCCCAACCATGCTTATGAGGTGAAAGGCATAGAGGCAGACCTGCAACTCTGTCCGCGTCAATCCTTTGCCTTGTGGAAGGAGACTGTACGCCTGACCTCGCTACCCTGGCAGGCCATCGAGGTCAAAGCCGTGCTGGAACTGCGGAAGGCGATCGTGAACATCGTGCTGCGGCAGGCGGAGGAACTGGCCTTGCTAACGCAGGATTTAGAACGATCCAACGCAGAGCTGAAAAAGTTTGCCTATGTGGCGTCCCACGATCTGCAAGAACCGCTCAACCAAGTTGCCAACTATGTGCAACTGCTGGAGATGCGCTATGACAGTGCCCTGGATGAAGACGCGAAGGATTTCATTAATTTCGCCGTCGATGGCGTGGGGCTGATGCAGACTTTGATTGATGACGTGCTGGCTTACTCCAAAGTTGACCTGAAGGGCATTGAGTGTGAACTCACCCATGTGGAAGATGCCCTCACGCAGGCGATCGCGAATCTGCGGACCCGGATCACCGAAACCCATACCCAAATTACCTATGACTCCATGCCAACTCTGGTGGCCGATCGCACCCAGCTGATGCAGCTTTTCCAAAACTTAATTGGTAACGCGATCAAGTTTTGCCAACCGGGCCAGGCTCCCCAAGTGCATATCAGCGTTGAGCGCACCGAAGATACCTGGCTCTTCGCCGTCAGAGACAACGGCATTGGCATCGACCCGCAATTCTTCGATCGCATTTTTGTGATCTTCCAGCGACTCCATACCCGTGATGAATATCCGGGTTCGGGCATGGGGCTCGCTATTTGCAAGAAAATTATGGAATGTCATCGAGGGCAAATCTGGCTGGAATCTGCTCTCAACCAAGGGACAACATTCTACTTCACGCTGCCTGTGGGAGGTCTTGATCCGAGCCATGCCAACCGATGGAAGACGCAAAACTATCTTTTTAGTGGAAGATAATCGGGGTGACATTCGCCTGATTCAAGAGGCCCTAAAAAGTACCTCCATAGACTGCAATGTCGCGATCGCCCGTGATGGGGTGGAGGCGATGGCCTATCTGCGGCGGCAAGAAGGCTATCAGGCAGAATACCTGCCTGATTTAATTTTGCTAGACCTCAACCTGCCCCGCAAGGATGGCCGAGAAGTGCTCGCTGAGATCAAAGCAGACCCTAACTTACGGCATATTCCGGTGGTGGTGCTCACCACCTCTCGCAACGAAGAAGACATTTGCAAAAGCTATGACCTGCACGTCAACTGCTATATCTCAAAGTCTCGCAACCTGAGTCAGTTGTTCCAAATCGTTCGAGGGATAGAAGAATTTTGGCTAGAAACAGTCGCGCTGCCCTCCTTAGATCGGTAGCCTGTCCGATCTTCAATATCCTCCTCATTGAAGACAATCTAGCTGAGGCTCGGTTTTTGCAAGAACTCCTGAAAGGGAGTGGGTTATATCGAGCCGAGCTGATTCACCAGCAGCGGTTAGCCGATGCGTTGGCCTACTGTGATGCTCACCCAGTAGACGTGATCATGCTGGATCTGAGCCTACCAGACAGCTGTGGCTTGGCCTCTTTAGATACGCTGATCGACAAGGTGCCCGGTCGGCCCATCGTTGTCCTCACGAATACCAACGACGATGATCTGGCAGTTGAGGCGGTGCGTCGGGGGGCGCAAGATTATTTGTTCAAGCGCCAGGTGAACTCAGATGTACTGGTGCGATCGCTACGATATGCGATCGAGCGACAGCAGGTAGAAGAGGCTTTAAGAGAAGCGAACGAAACCCTGGAACTACGAGTCCAACAGCGGACTAATCAACTGGAACAGGCAAATCAGCTCCTGCGGCAAGAAATTCGGGAACGTGAGCATGTACAAGACCGCTTGGCCCTGGCCCAACGGGCCGCCAGGATGGGGACCTTTGAATGGGGCATCGCGGAGAATCAGGTGATTTGGTCACCCGAGTTAGAAGCACTCTACGGAGTTGACATCGGGGCTTTTGATGGCAATTACGATGCCTGGATTAGTACGATTTATGCGGACGATCGCCTGACGGTTGAACGCACGCTGCAGCAGGCGATCGCGCATAATCTCCCCCTCGACACTGAATTTCGCATCCTCAAAAGCCCGCACGAAATTCGCTGGATGGCGGTCAAAAGTAATGTCTTTTGTGATGACAGCGGCTGTCCCCAGCGGATGGTCGGTATCCACATGGATATCACCGAAAAAAAGCAACTAGAGGCCAAGTTCCTCCGGGCCCAGCGACTAGAAAGCCTAGGCACCCTGGCTAGCGGCATTGCCCACGATCTCAACAATATCCTCACGCCTATCTTGGGGGTAGCGCAACTGCTCCCCCTCAAGCTGCCCGATTTGGATGAGCCCACCCGTGAACTGGTGGAAACCTTGGGCAACAGCGCCCGTCGGGGTAGCAGTTTAATCAAACAAATCCTGTCCTTTGCGCGCGGGGTCGAGGGCAAGCGCATTTGTTTGCAACCCGCTCACATCCTGCGAGAAGTTCGCCAAATCCTCACGCAAACGCTGCCCAAGGCAGTCGAGATTTCGGTCTCGACTGACGCTGACCTTTGGACCGTATTGGGGGATGTCACCCAACTGCACCAGGTCTTTATGAATCTCTGTGTGAATGCCCGAGACGCCATGCCCCAAGGTGGGACATTAACCATTGAGGCGCACAATGTGCAGCTCGACGATCACCAAATTCAGCCGTTTCCCGAAGCGCCCCCAGGGGCCTATGTGTTGGTGACCATCACCGACACCGGGAGGGGCATGCCGCCAGAAATTTTATCTCGAATTTTTGACCCCTTTTTCACCACCAAAGACGTGGGGAAAGGCACGGGGTTAGGTTTATCTGCGGTATTAGGTATCGTCCAAAGTCATGAGGGGTTCCTGGATGTGCAGAGTAAAGTAGGAGAAGGGAGTCGATTTTCGATCTATTTGCCCGCTGTTCAGACCCATGCCACACCGCCGGAAGAGGGATTGACAGTGCTGATGGGACGGCAGGAAACGCTCTTGGTGGTGGATGATGAAGCCGCTATTCGAGAAGTTCTCAAAACCCTGCTGGAAACCTATCACTATCAGGTATTGACTGCGGAGAGCGGTCTGGCAGCGATGAGCCTCTATCGAGACCGTCAGTCTGAGATTGATCTGGTCTTGGTAGACATGATGATGCCGGGAATGGACGGGGCGACGATTATGCCCCTCTTGCAGCGGTTAAATCCGGAGGTGAGAGCGATCGCCATGAGTGGACTCAACGCTACACGCACGGTCGATCAGGCTTACGAACTAGGGTTTCAAGCGTTTTTATCGAAGCCCATCATCACCGAAGAATTGCTCAAACAGCTGCGATGTTGTTTAGAAAATTGACGATGGAAGAACACAGCAGGCCGCAGTTTGGTCAAGGCACTCCAGAACGCTGTAACTGCCGTCCGACAGACCTTTCAATTCTGAATTCCGTTAGTGTCACGATTTATTCGCCACCCGAGTTGGTCTTGGAATTTCACGGGTTGTAGAACCTCACCTTGTATGTTGAGAGAGTAGCGCTAGCCTCTCCTTGAGAAGG
>CAZLYS010000228.1:0-6887 GCA_964563415.1 uncultured Halomicronema sp. | reverse complement strand
TGGATGCCTCACTTCCCAAGAAAACCAGTGAGCATATTCATTCTCGCTTACCAACAGACAGGTTCATTAAAGAAAAGATAGCTGTCACAGTGGAGGACGCTGCCGCTCCTCATTTCAGCGTTTTGGTCCGACTAATCGGCTTCTATGAGCAGGGCTAAGCCTTGTAGCTGATTGATAATAAAGGTGCGCTGGGACGCAGCACCAATATCTTCGGCGATCGCTAGGGCTTGATCATATGCTGCTAGGGCACTGGGATAGTCTTCAAGTTGTTCGTAATAGCGCCCGAGCCCCACGTATAGCCCCAACTGCTGTTCTGGAGCAGCAAGTTTAGGCGTGAGGGCTGTGCGTTCGGCGAGAGCCGCCTCTAAGGCCTCAATATCGCCGCGATCGGCATGAATGCCCATGATGCCGTCTAGCGCCGTGAGCAATGTCGGTGTGTGGTTATCCACTAGTGCCGCCTCACGCGCCGTTAAGTAGAGTTCGAGGGCGCGATCGCCATTGTCAAGCTGTCGGTAAATTGCGGCCAAGCTGTTGGATGAGTTCGCCACTCCTACCCAATCCGCTGCGGCCCGACGATACCGAATTGCGGATTCATAATAGTCTTGAGCAGTGGCTAAGTCATCAGCTAATCGAGCCGTTAACCCTAAATTACTGAGCGAGAGGCCGATACCGGTGTCATCTGAGAGCGCTTCGGCCAGATCGAGGGCACTGGCAAATGCTGTGGTAGCTGATGTTAATTGCCCGCTTTGGAGATACACCACACCTAAATTATTCAAGGCATACATTTGGCTGACAGCATCACGCTGTTCCTGAGCGAGGGTGAGCTGTCGCTGAATGACGACTTCGGCATCGTCGTAGCGCCCCATCTCAATCAAGGTTTTTGTCAGCGGTTCAATAGCGGCTTGCAGATTGGGCAAATCTCCTACACTGCTGTAGATACCAATCGCTTCTTGCCAATCAGCGATCGCCTCTTCCGCTTGTCCCAATGCCAATCGGCGATCGGCTCGTGCCATCAACCTTTGAGCTTTTTGCAACGCTTGAGTCCGCTCAAACTCTTGCTGTCGCATGTTGAGTTGTTGCTCAAGGGGGGGAGTTTGGGCCAGTGTCGAAACTGGGATGGCAAGCCCGGCCAAAGACACACCAACGCCGACAATATGAGACGCAAAAGAGGTCATCATTACCTCCAAATCAGGAACGAGATTAACTGACAGGCTCTTCGGGAATGGGCACCGACGCCACCATATCAGGCAGTAATGAGTCTGACTCGCCCTCGGGCAGCGAGCCGATATAAATAGCGCGGATATCTTCGGGCAACGCCGCCTCTAGATTTTGCCCCGCCTGCCGCAACCGCACAGACACCTCAGTTGGCATAATGCGTTCGCCTTCTGCCTGTAGATAAGCCGCGATGCGCGTATCGCTCCAGCGAAAAGTCTGCGCCATCACTAAAATCAGCCGTTCTAACGGGTCCAGTCGATCTAAAGACCGCTCAACATAGCACCACAAGGGAGGCGAAGCCTGATTGAGCGAATAATGAATCTCCTCCACATCGGGTAACGCCGCTTGGTTAATGCACAGAGCAGCCACGTTGATTAGCCAGCTTTGCAAAGAGAGCGATCGCCCCTGCTCGGTTTCCCCAGAGACAGTGGCGGCGGCAACCTCCAAATCGAGCCCCCCAAGTTCATTTAAAATGTGCCGCCAAGTCAACGCAAACAGATATTCTGCCTGTACGGGCGAGCGTGCTGAATGGGTAATCAAGCTAAACACGACTGGGCTGTAGCGACAAAAAATGGCCGTGAAGTAGCGACCGGCCTCAGGCTCAGCCTTAAATCGTTGCAGCAACTCGCGATCACTCAGATGCCCAAGTTGTTGGATGATGGTGTGATTACATTCAGGAAAGCTGGGGATTTGCACGATTTGTGAGTGACCGAAAACAGGGCTGTCGACAAATTGCTCTTACTATAACGGTGTTTTTCAGACTGATAACCGTTTTTTAAGAAAATCCCTGATTGGGTCGACGCCAGTTGTTGTCTTGATCCCCATTGAGCGTGAAACCAGTGTTAAAGCGTCAGCAGAGCTCACCCTAACTGGCTTAGTACGGCAAAATCGCCTTGATAAACTAAGTAAAGTTCCCGCAAAGCTTTCTAAATCCATTGGGAAACCTACAGTAGCCCAAGGAAACCTTGAGCTGTACCAGAATAAAAGACCTCGCTATATTAGTGACTGAATATTTTGATAATGAGTACCTTGAACGTGGTTTGGCAGAGCTTGTTCACCTTACCTTTAGGCCTTGGTCTACCCGTCGACATTCTATCGACGCAGGGCATCATGGTGATGCTGCTGGTCGGCTATGCCGGTGCCATGTGGATGTTTCTGAGCAGCGCTCCGAAGGTTTACACCATCATGGTTTCGGATTTAGAAATGGCGCGAAGATTTTATGAGGGTATGCTGCAGTTGCAGACCGCAGATGTCCCTCTGCATTACTACTACAACTATGAACAAACCCTCGGTGCAGACTCAATGGCACCGATGTTAACGCCAGGGTTCTCAACCACAACCCAGCCCTATAACCAGCCGGATGGGTTGTGGTATCAGCTCAAAAAAAATACCCAACTGCATGTGATTAGTGGGGCCAGTCCCGGACATCGCGATCGCCAGCGTCACGTTTGCTTTGATCACGATTGCCTAGAGCAAATTCTCATGCGAGTACAAACCCGTGGTGTCCGCCATAAGATTCGGCGTGACAGCCCGCTCAACTTTTTGGTTAAAGACTATCAAGGCGAAGTAATTGAGATGGCCGAAGTTGCCAATTAATCTGCACTCTTTCCCTAATTGCCCCTGAGTGCTCCTACATCTGTACCCCTTAATCCGAGAATATAAAAGCAATCGGGTAAAATGAGCACTGCCTTGGCTGACCAACGTTGACAGTCGCGTGATTGCTTATGGAAATTCCGTGATCTAAAACACAAAAGCTCAAAAAAGTACCGATCCCCTCTTGCAAATAGGGACCTGCCACCTCACACTGAAAGGTATTAATCCAAGGGCAGTTGAGTGCAATTACGAGGTTCCTGGTGAAGAGAGTTTTATCAATCATTCTTGGTGGTGGAGCCGGTACTCGTCTCTATCCACTGACTAAGTTTCGAGCCAAGCCAGCAGTTTCCCTGGCTGGTAAGTATCGCCTTATTGATATTCCTGTTAGTAATTGCATCAATTCTGACATTCACAAGATTTATGTATTAACGCAGTTCAATTCGGCATCGTTGAACCGTCATATCGCTCGAACCTATCAATTTTCTCAATTTTCAGAAGGTTTTGTAGAGGTATTGGCAGCGCAACAAACACCAGAAAGTCCTAGTTGGTTTCAAGGCACTGCGGATGCCGTTCGCAAATATCTTTGGATGCTGGAAGCTTGGGACGTGGATGAGTTCCTAATTCTGTCTGGGGATCACCTTTATCGGATGGATTATTCCCTTTTTGTGGAACGTCATCGCAGCACCAACGCTGATGTCACTCTATCCGTGGTGCCGGTTACCGAGAAAGTGGCCTCCAGCTTTGGTCTAATGAAAATTGATGCCACTGGTCGTGTCGTTGATTTTTATGAAAAACCGAAGGGAGATGCGCTCAAGCAGATGCAGGTAGACACGTCCACTCTGGGCCTAACTCCTGAACAGGCTAAAGAAAAGCCCTACATTGCCTCAATGGGCATCTATGTCTTTAAGAAGCAAGTACTTGTCGATCTGTTACGCAAGAACATTGATCAGACGGACTTTGGTAAAGAGATCATTCCTAATTCCGCTACAGATCACAACGTTCAAGCCTATTTGTTCGATGGCTATTGGGAAGATATTGGGACAATTGAGGCCTTTTATGAGGCAAACTTGGCGCTAACACATCAGCCTCAGCCTGAATTCAGCTTTTATCACGAGGATGCACCGATCTATACAAGATCGCGCTATTTGCCCCCCAGCAAGTTACTCGATTGCCATGTCACCGAATCAATCATTGGTGACGGCTCAATTTTGAAAAAGTGTTCCGTTCATCACTCAGTCATCGGTTTACGCCAGCGCATCCATCAAGATTGCCTAATTGAAGATGCCTTGTTGATGGGCGCCGATTATTACGAGCCACTATCGGAAAGCAGCCGCCATCTGACCCGTGGCAAGATTCCCATGGGGATTGGTGAGGGCTCCGTTGTGCGTAAGGCGATCGTCGATAAGAATGCGCGCATTGGCCGCAACGTTCAGATTGTAAACAAGGAAGGAATTCAAGAAGCAGAGCGTGAAGATCTAGGCTTCTATATCCGTAGCGGTATTGTGGTGATTCTCAAGAATGCGGTGATTCCTGACGGGATGGTAATTTAGTCCGTTCTGCACTGGGATAACGGTTCGGTAGCGTTAGGTAACCCCCTTACGGAATGACGATTTCTGCAACTGAAGTTCTGTAGGTGTTTGTCTTGATAGGTGAGCCCTTAGGCGAACACTATCCTGTCTAGCCCAGTGGAGAACAACTATGGCTGAAGCTCCCAAAATAGTTGCTACCGATGCAGAAAAACGGGCCGCGATCGCTGCTCTAAATGCGTTTCGTGATTCTGACGCGCCTGGGGTTTGGCCCCATTTGGATAAACGCGAAATCATTGACGAAATGCGCGTACGATTGCACAATCCCTTTCGCGTGAACCAGGGCCAACAGCCTTTTTGTGGACCTGCATCGATTTTATTTGAGCTTATCCGCAAGTTTCCTTTGCGGTATGTCTCACTGTGTCAATCGCTCTATGAGACCGGTGGATTTCAGGCCGAAACACGTTATATCCAAACCTCAGAAGCTCTGCGACAAGCGAGCCAGGGCAAACTGCGTATGGGACCAGCGGACTGGATGGTATTGGCGACATTGCGAGAATCGGAGAATTTCATATTCCCCGTAGAACCTAATGCACCAGAACTGGTTCGCAACATTGCCGGAATGACCAAATTTTGGGAAATGAAAGGCTGGGTTCGCGAAATTTTAGCGTATCCTCGGGTGGAATATTTTCACACCTATGTGTTGCGAGATTTAGCCGCTCTAAAAAAATCCCAGGTCATCTTGGATCAAGGCGGCGTCGCATTAGGGTTGATCACAGCGGAAAATTTACTCAGCCAAGATAAGTCACGCATCACAGTGCCTAACCACTGGGTAGCCCTGGTAGGCAATATCAACATCCAAAAAGGAACTTTTGGTAAGCACGACAGTGGCCACGTCAGCTTCGATGTGTTTACCTGGGCTAAGCGCGTCACCATCGAGGCAAATGAAGGGGTCTTTGAAGATGCTTTTTGGGGGGTCGTTTTAGGCTACGGCGCTTAAGCCAATGCGCTTAAATCTCCTAGTGGGTCATTTGCCTTGAATATAGCCATTAATGTTTAGGCCACTAACGCCTGAGTCACGGCTCCAGATCCGCCTAAGCGATAGACTGGTCGTTTCGCTCGTGCCCGTTGCCGTCGTGCAGCTCGTTTACCCCCCCATTCAAACGGCGTTGGGTGTTGATTCCAAACCTCAGCAACGGTCTCAAATCGCTCGATAATCTGTTGCGGGGTTTCGGGATGCTGCCCCTCCAACGCCCGTCGCTTGAGGATGCGCTGA
Source organism: uncultured Halomicronema sp. (assembly GCA_964563415.1). Classification (GTDB taxonomy): domain Bacteria; phylum Cyanobacteriota; class Cyanobacteriia; order Phormidesmidales; family Phormidesmidaceae; genus Halomicronema. The sequence goes on along the minus strand of CAZLYS010000228.1, from coordinate 1,277 downwards.
ATGGACTCGGCCATGTTTAACCAACTCCCAGACAGCGGGGTGTATAAGGCAAAATGCCATGCTCACACAACCACTGCATCAACTCAGGGGTTTGATGCCCTTTTAAGTTGTCCCACACCAACAAGAGACGCAACGGGGGTAAGGTGTCAGGCAAGGTGAACGCCACCGTTAACCCTGCTCGCCACTGCTGCCAGGTCTGTTGGATCTCAGCTTGGGACAGGGCAGCGGTCACGTCTGGGAAGGGGTCCAAAATAGCGGTCAGTTCGGCTTTGAACCAGGGGTGCAAGACCGCATTGGTGGTCTGCTCAACTCCCTTCAACCGCACCTGGCCATCGCGAGGATGAAACAGGGTAAGGACTTTGGCGGTGCCATTGCGGAGATACTCGTGGTCCTGCGGTTGAGGCCGACCTGCAGGGTGCCAACTGGGAGCCGCATACGGCACCGTTTGGAAGGGACCCGCTTCATCCTCACACCACAGGGCAATGCCCCTCGTCTCGGCCAGACGATAGGCTTGCTCGATTAGGTTTTTTTCGCTTCGGTGTCCGGGTCGGTGACGAGGACCACGCCACTTTTTCGCCGCCGCAGGGCCGTTCCGGTTTTGCACCAACTCCGGCTGTGCTGCCAACGCTGACCGGCCTCGTGAAGCACCTGCCACAAGGTGTACGTACTGACGGTTGAAAAGTCGCCGTCTTCCTGAGCTCTTAATCGTTGTTGTAACGTCGATAACGACCATTGGGAGACCCCATCGGTCTCCAGATTTGGGCCTTGTTGGGCCAACTCAACGATCGGCTGCCGGTACCCCACCCCATACTGCGTCTTGGCCCCACCCCCATGGCGTGGAGTTAACGCAGTGAGTCCCTCCTGATTGAAGCGTTCCACCAGGTGCGACACCGCATCCCCGGAGCGCCGACCACTGGCTTGGGCCGCAGTCGTATAACTGTGCCCTTGGGTCACGGCCAGCAGCGCTTTGGCACGAGCAACACGAACCGCTAATTCACGGCTCGCACGTGATATTCGTTCCAGGTCTTGGTGTTCTTCAGTCGTCAGTTCACGAAGGGGATGGTTTTGGCGACGGGTCATTGCGAGAAGTCAGGGAAGGGGCTTCTTCTATTCTCACTAACTCCCATAACAATGGCTATGGCCATGCCAAATGACCCACTAACGCGATGTGCAATTAAGCGTTTTCCAATTCAAGCCTTGAGCAAATCCTCAAATTTCAGGTAGGGCCTGCCTTTGAGGTGATTCAGCGAGCTCATCACAGTATGAGCGAGCACTTT
>CAZLYS010000227.1:5744-6908 GCA_964563415.1 uncultured Halomicronema sp. | reverse complement strand
CGACGATATGAAGAAGAGCACGGGCGTGGCAGGTAAGCTCTCTAGCACCAGTGAATTGATTGACTGGATTACTGTATTAAATCGTCACCCGGAAGATGAGATTTTGCAACAACTCGACGGTCAGCTGCCGTTTTTAGGGGTGTTGCTGAAAAGCTGGGAATCGCATCAGCGCTACTTGGAAACGACCAACGCTAGAGCGCAGCGATGAATCCCGATGAGTTGCCCTTGCTAGAACTGTTTGAGCGCCTGCGGGACTCAGGCTTACCGCTGGGAGTCGGGGAATATCAGCTTTTGCTTAAGTCACTCCAGGCCGGGTTTGGGGTCAGTGATCGCGACGCTTTGGCGCGACTGTGTCGCACACTGTGGGTCAAGTCTCCGGAAGAGGAACAAATTTTTGCCTTTCACTTTGAGCAGTGTTTGGCAATTAAACCAGAACAATCGCCATTGGCTCATCCAGGGAACGCTCCGTCTCAGAAGCCGAGTGGTCAGCTGTCGTTAGGCCTCCCAGCCCTTGTAGCGAAAACGGGGGCGATTGGCCTTTGTATTTTAGCGGGGCTATTGCTGCTTCTGCCTTGGTACTGCCGTGAAGATTTACCGCTGCAAGCGCCTCCAGCAGTTGCGCCAGAGGCGCGTCCCGAGCCGCCTGTGCATGACATTCCAGTTGAACCTCCAGAAGTAGAGGAAGTTAACCCTAAGCAACCTTTGGACCTCAGCAAGGTACTGATGTGGGGCAGTGCCTCCACAACGGCGATCTTTGCCTCAGTATTCACCGCATGGTTCGTGTCTCAGTGGGTCGATCAGCGTCTCCAACGGCGAGAAGCACTACCTCCTGATGCGAGTCCCCGCAGTGGCCCCACCATGGCAGAAATGACTCAAAGTACCGAAGACCCGGTCGAGCTGGCTAAAGCCTCTATCCGCAATGCGGCTGGCACTCACCAAGGGACTCGGATCTTGAAGCCGACAGAGTACTTCCCGATTACCCGACGGCAAATGAAACAGAGCTGGCGCTATTTGCGGCGACCGGTGCGCGAAGGCCCCAAAACGGAATTGGACATTAACGCCACCATTACTCAGATAAGTCGAGAGGGAATGCTACTTTCACCGGTGTTGATGACCAGTCGGGTGAATCAGACTGAGTTACTGCTGCTGTGCGATCAGGACGGC
>CAZLYS010000227.1:0-5721 GCA_964563415.1 uncultured Halomicronema sp. | reverse complement strand
CAGAAACAGCATTGCAAGCCGGACGCTTGGGCTCTACGAGTCTGTATTACTTCAATAACTGCCCGATCGATTATGTCTACGCCGATCCCTACTTTTTGGATGCGGAACCCATTGACGATTTGCTGCAACATCGAGTCTCAAAACGAACCGTGGTGATGATTTTTAGCGACGGGGGGGCCGCTAGGGGCGGCTTTAATGACCAGCGGGTGCGCCTGACTCAGTCATTTTTAGAGCGGCTCAGTCAGCAGGTGCAGTACGTCACCTGGCTGAATCCGATGCCCCGAGATCGCTGGTCGAATACGACGGCTGAAACCATTGCACAGCAGGTGCCGATGTTGGAGGTGAGTCGAGCCGGATTTCAATCAGCGATCAATATTTTGCGAGGTCGCTAAACTAAATCTTAGAGCTGGAGATGACTTACCCCTATGACTGCCGTCGCCATCGTCACCCCCGCCGATTCAACTCAGCGCACGATTCAAGCCTTCGTGAATCAGTATGGCCAGGCTCATTTGCAGTTGGCTTATCATGCAGCACTGCCCCTCGCCATCACTCCAGAACTGCTTTATGGGCTGTGGGTCAACTTTCAATCAGACTGTGAGGGGCAGGAACTGAATGTGCCTTGGGTGGCTGTATCAGACTTTTTGCTGTCGGGACTTTGTGAAGAGGTCGGCGATCAGCTGTACGAAATGGAACGCCCGGTGCGTAATGCCTTGCTAAAGCAGCTCAGCGATACCTCGACTCTGGGTTCTCGACGGATGAAAGAGGTCGCGCAGTTTTTAGCCAGTTATGTGGAGGTGCAGCTCCGCAGCAATGACCCCGACATCCGCGACTTTGCCCAAGCCCAACAGTGGACGGCTCTCGCTTACACCGAAGCGGAAACGGCTGCTCGACAGCTCGCGCTCTCCCTTTCGAATGCCTATAGTCAGGATCGCAGCGATCTGCTCCGAATTTCACTGATCGTGGAAGCGTTGGAAGAACCTCTGGCAGACTTCCCACAGCTGCTCCAATACGCTCGAGGGATGGCGCATCTGGCCCGAGGCGATATCAACGCCGCCAAAATGGAGTTTGATCAGCTCAACGTTTCCAGCAATCGGCTTAATATTGCGGGAACCAAGCTCTCTATTCCCATGAGAACAGAGCGCTATACTGCCCCCAGTCCAACCACTAACCTTAAACTCAACATGCCTACCCCGTTCTGGGGAATAGCAGTCGTTTTATCTTTAATGGCTTGGGGCAATGTCGTTTGGTTAATGCGCACCCAATTGGAATATCCTCAAGGATTTTACATTGCCCTCTCCAATCCGGATATTGAACTACCGGAGATGGTCTTACCGGAAGAGACTTCCCCGGATGCCGCAGATTTGGAGGAAGAAGAGGAAGTACCAATTCTGCCCCAATCAGTGGAAATCCCCCCTGCCCAACGGGAGACCGACAGCAACGAGCTGGAACCCGAAGACGCTCTGAGAAACCCCCTCAGCGTCCCGGACGATATTGCACCTGACGAAGAAGTAGCATTTAATTTACCTGTGGTTGAACCTGGGTCCACCGATGTAATTCCTGAACCTCAGGAATCAAATGACGAACAATCTGGCAATCAATTAGAGCCATTGGCTAGAGCACAAGAAAATGACCCCGCCCCGAATACTGTATTGCTTCCGCCATTCCAAGAGGCACTGATTATTGAAGGTAATAATGTTGTTATGAATCGCGAAATTGGGCGACAATTTTTCTCTGCTCCAGCAGGTACCCTTATTACTACGATTGACAGTAGTCTTAGAAACCTTCATCCAAGTGAAAGCGCAATAATTGAATGCAGGTATTCTGATGAAACGAGGTTTAGCTTTGGCGGGGCCAGAGGGAGAGTGACCCTGCCAGCAGGAGGGAATATACATACGTTAAGGTCATTATGCCCCGCTGTGTTTGAGCTTATGACACCCCGCTAGAGGTGAGTGTAGGCGTACGCGATTAATTCAAAAGATTTGGTTCAATAAGTTTTGAGAAAAGTTTTCCTATTCAATATTCATTCAGAGCATTCCTATGACTGTAGGCCGTTGGGGCTGAGTTTTTAAGAGTATTAGGATCTATTGCTGTGCTCGTCGGTGACCAAGGCACGCTTATAGAAACGGTCGCAAACTCTGGCCAAACGAATTTGAGTTGTGGCCAATGCTTGGTTGAAATTTAGCGATATCCCACCAAGCCATATGCTATTAATACTAGCTATGTCGAAAAGTTTCAGGCTACAGAAATAGCTCTGCCGACAGATAAGACGATGATTCAAAAGGCGTTTTATCCAATACGATCCGACAAACGGTGCTTGTTTATGAATTCCTTAAATCTATACCATTAGAGTGAGCAGTAGCCTCCTGCTGTAGTACAGTTATATGCCAATGGTTCGATAAGCCATTACCTCAACCAAGTGACTGAGGTCTGGGAAGGTTGGGCAATTCATAAAGATGGCTTTTTGAGCTGTGGTCGAGCGTATTTACAACACCACGAATTGGTCTTTCTCCGTCATGCGAGTAGCTGCCCTGAATGGCCCTGGGGTTACCTTCCCTGGCAACCGTGGGAGCATGGCACGCTAACGCTTTCAGAAATTTTGAGGGACGGGTGCTGCACGTAGTCTGCGATAATGAAGAGCTTGCTGAAAAAGCGATCGCTAGAATAGAGTAATCCCTTCATCACCCTTGAGTCTGAATCCATGCCTCTTCCCGTCGTTGCTATTATTGGCCGCCCCAATGTGGGCAAGTCTACCCTGGTGAATCGACTGGCGGGGGTGCAAGAGGCGATCGTCTTTGATACACCGGGAGTGACCCGCGATCGCACCTACAAGCCAGCGTTTTGGCAAGATCGGGACTTTCTGGTGGTCGATACCGGGGGGCTCATCTTTGATGACGACACCGAATTTTTACCCTACATTCGCGAGCAGGCCATGATGGCGTTAACGGAGGCGAGTGCTGCGATCATGGTGGTCGACGGCCAAGAAGGCCCCACCGAGTCTGATCGCGAGATTGCCCAATGGCTCCGGCAACAGCACTCGGTACCTGTCTTTCTGGCTGTGAATAAATGTGAGTCCCCCGATCAGGGGTTAATTCAGGCCGCCCAGTTTTGGGAGTTGGGTCTGGGCGAGCCTTATGCGGTATCGGGGATTCACGGGAATGGCACGGGGGAACTGCTGGATGAACTGGTCACCCATTTGCCGCCGCCAGAGGAAATTGACGAACCCGAAGAAGTACGCGTCGCGATCGTGGGTCGACCTAATGTGGGCAAATCTAGCTTACTGAATGCTTTTGTGGGGGAGAATCGGGCGATCGTGAGTCCAGTATCAGGTACCACGCGGGATGCGATCGATATGTTGGTCGAGCGAGAAGATAAGCGCTATCGCCTGATTGATACTGCTGGCATTCGGAAGAAAAAGAACGTCAACTATGGCCCTGAATTTTTTGGCATTAACCGGGCCTTCAAAGCGATTCGCCGGGCAGATGTGGTGCTATTGGTGATTGATGCCATTGATGGGGTAACTGAGCAAGATCAAAAGCTCGCTGGGCGGGTTGAAGAAGATGGCCGCGCTTGTGTTGTGGTCGTGAATAAATGGGACGCAGTCGACAAGGACTCTCACACTATTTATGAATACGATCGCACCATTGGTGGCAAGCTCTACTTTATGGAATGGGCGAAGCGGATTTATACCAGTGCATTGACTGGACAGCGAGTGCCCAAAATTCTCGACCTAGTGGATCAGGCTGTTCTGGAACATCGTCGCCGCGTGACGACCTCCGTGGTCAATGAGGTGTTGGAAGAAGCAGTCAGTTGGCATACGCCCCCGACCACTCGCCAAGGCCGCCAGGGACGGATTTATTACGGTACCCAGGTCACATCGCGACCACCGACCTTTGCCCTTTTTGTCAATGACCCCAAACTGTTTGGCGAGAGCTATCGCCGCTATATTGAAGGACAGTTTCGCCAAAACTTAGGGTTTGAAGGCAGTCCGATTCGGGTGCTGTGGCGAGGCAAAAAAATGCGCGATTTGGAACGGCAGAGTGCGAACCGCGCGACAAAAGTTTAGTGGTTTAATACCGCTGGGCTTTTCTGGAGTGACCAGCGTGAAGCAAAACAACGTTGTGACTCCTCTTGAATGGAGAAGACGTAATGCAAAAAATCGTTCCTTGTTTGTGGTTCGATGGTGACGCAGAAGAGGCGTCTGAATTCTATGTGTCGCTGTTGCCAGATTCGCAAATCGACCGTATCTTGAAATCGCCTGTTGACACGCCCAGTGGCCCTGCTGGCATGGTCCTAACTGTCGAATTTACTTTGGCGGGTAACCAATACATGGGACTCAACGGCGGCCCAGGGTTTCCATTCACCGAAGCAGTGTCGTTTCAGATTTATTGTGATGATCAGCCTGAAGTCGATCGCCTGTGGGCTGCTCTGGCAGAAGGTGGGTCGGAGATTGCCTGCGGGTGGCTCAAAGATCGCTGGGGACTTGCTTGGCAGATTGTGCCTCAGCAGCTAATGGAATTGCTCAACGACCCTGACACAAGTCGAGCTCGGCGCGTTCAAGAAGCGATGATGCAAATGGTCAAGATTGATATTGCGACAATTGAGCAGGCGGCGGACGGCATCAGCTAGCCGAACCATCAATACCAGCCAAATCCCAGAATTATGGAATATCGCTAACCAGGCTTGTAACCAAAATTGAAAGTCAACCATCACAAATTCGGTGTGCCCTAACGCATGGATCTGCTCAAAACTCTGCCCATTGGCCTATATCTTGAAGAGCCTGTTACCTGGCTGCATCGGCTCGATCCCCGAGTAAAGCTATTTTGGCTATTTAGTATATTGGTCAGCCCAATTTTGGCCAATGCCAATTGGCGCTTCTTTTTAGTGGGTCTGCTGATGGTCTTAACCGTCACGGCTCTGATTCCTCTGCGGGTGTGGCGTCAGCAAATGGGGTGGTTACTGTTTCTCTGTACGCTCATGCTGGTGCTAACGGCACTATTGCCGGATGGTTTGGTGATCGATTATCAAGCGCCTGTGCCCTCGTCAATGGCTTTACAGCAAATTGACCCTTTCCCCGACCAATTTCCCCCTGAGGCCTTTAATCAACCTCCTGTTAGGGGATACCAGTATGTGTTGTTTGAGGCCTGGCGATTGCGGGTAACGCAGCGATCGCTGGAATTGGGCATTCGCTTAAGCACTTTACTATTCACGTTGATCTACGGGACGAATTTATTTTTACTGACGACCGCCTCTGAAGAGGTCACTGTGGCGCTAGAGGTGCTGATGCGCCCGTTGCGATCGCTCAAAGTACCGGTGACCGAAATTGCTCTTACGGTGACCCTGGCACTCCGCTTCATTCCCCTCGTGCTCGAAGAAACCCAAAACCTGATTCGCTCTGTGCAAACCCGTGCCATCAATTGGAAGAAATTGGGATTTCGCGGGTCTGCGCAGGTCTGGATTGCGGTCGTTGAGCGGTTGTTAAAAAATCTCCTACTGCGGGCGGAGCAAACAGCTGCCGCTATGGCGGTGCGCGGATTTACGACCCCCAATACGCATCGAGTGAAATGGTCAGAGCTGCGACTGGGGAGTGCTGACGTTGTTGCGATAGTGGTGCTTGTTGGGTTTTGGTATGCCCGCATCGTCTGGGGTAGTGAAGGAATCTGATGCTGGCACCGTGGTATGTGCGATCGCGGCCCCTAGAACACAAAACTGGGTCGGCAGTTT
>CAZLYS010000226.1:0-6911 GCA_964563415.1 uncultured Halomicronema sp. | reverse complement strand
GATACAGAACACGTCTTTTGTCAGTCAAGCAGCCATGAGGCTACTGTTTAACCAAGGCCAAGCGGCAACAACCCGCCCCTTATTGCGGACTCAAGTGTTTTGAGCTCTCAGTGGCAATTAACGCATTGACCTGCTCTAAGAGCAATTCTGGATTGAGGGGCAGCATGGTTGCGGCATCCACCTCTGCGATCGCCTCTTGAGCGACCTGATTATCTGTCAGGGCCAAGATTTTTACTTCAGTTGTGACCAGCGACTCTCGCAGAGCCGTAATCATACGCTGACCATCAATGCTGCTGAGATGCATGCTGAGGATCACCACTGTCGGCTGCAATAATGCCACTTGTTCAACCACCCGTGACCCTTCAATCATCCAAATCACCTGATAGTCAGCCGCTGTTAATAAATCACAGATAAGACCTGCCCGGTCTTCTTGATCTTCGATTAAAACGATCCGCCCGACGACGGGTGTCACGACGTCGGTTTGAGAGGTCAACTGCGGGACAGCCACCGACGAGAGCGACTTCATCCGCTGTAGCGGAATCCTCACCGTAAAGACAGAGCCGACCCCAACCCGCGAACTCACTGAAATGGTGCCTCCTTGAAGCTCAATCAGTTGTTTGGTCAAGGCCAGCCCCAGTCCCGTACCGGAGTATTGTCGCTGGCGACTGGCCTCTAGTTGCTGAAAGGTCTGAAACAACTGGGGAATCTGCTCTTCGGGAATACCAATGCCCGTATCTTCGACCTGAAAAACGGCAAATTGTTGTTCGTGCCACAGGCGGAGGTTGACGGTGCCTTCGTCAGGGGTAAATTTGAGGGCATTGCTGAGCAAATTGTCCAAAACCTGGGTGATCCGCCGTGGATCGCCGGTAAAGGTATCTTGGTCAGCGAGCAAGGTTGATTCAAAGTTGATGGCAATTTGGCGATCGCGCGCCGCTTTGCGAAAGGGATCAATCGCGCGCTGAGATAGCCGCGTTAAGGAAAAATCCTGTACTTCTAAGGCAATTCGGCCAGACTCGATTTTGGCCATTTCTAAAATGTCATTGATGACCGCTAGCAGTCGCTCGCCACTATCATGAATCGTTTTGAGATAAGTCCGCTGTCGCTCATTCAACTCCCCTAGAGACCAGCGCAAAAGCGTTGCTGACATTCCAATCACACAGGTGAGAGGAGTGCGTAGCTCATGACTCATGGTGGCCAAAAATTCGCTTTTAGCAAGGCTGGCAGACTGGGCTGCAGCTAACGCATCTTTTAGCTCTTGAGTACGATTAATAACGCACGCTTCTAAGGACTGAGTTTGTTGACGGAGTTGGGCATACAGCTCTGCCTGCTGAATCGCGACCGCCAGATGCTCGGCAATACACTTCAAAAACGTGAGTTCTTGCTCAGTCCATACACGAACCGCCATACACTGATGGGCGATGAGGAGTCCCCACAGTTGATCGTTGACCAGAATGGGGGCAATTACTTTGGCGCGTACCTGTGCCTTCCGCAAAAAGTTTTGGAGGCAGGGTGCCTCATCATACGTTGCTTGGACATCGTTTACCGCGATCGGAGCGCCCACCCGGTACTTTTCTTGACAGTGGTCATAATCACTAAAGCAATATTGCTCATTAAAGTGTTTGACTGAGCGAATCGTTGATGAGGCGAGAGATTCATAGGTAATGTATCCCGACATCACTGCTGGGAGTTGCGGGTCTGCAGTTGAAGGTAATACACTCACGGTCTCCCCTGAGGTGCCGGATTGTTGAAACTGATAGATGAGTAATCGATCTGCCGATAACGACTGGCGCACTTCGGCCACAGTCGTCGAGAGAATGGCGTCTAAATCCAAGCTATTGCGAATTTTGGTGATGACTTGATTGAGGAGTTCACCTTGCTGTAACTGACGTTTGAGGTGAACTTGGGTCGTGTTATGGGTGTCCAATTCCTCTGGTGGAGGTGCCATCACCGTTTGTGGAGCAGAGGCCACACCCATCATGGGTAATAAGGTCAACAGCAACTCTGTGCCAGATACTGATGCCCGATCGCCGATTTTTTGCTGCCCGATCTTTAATGACTGAACAATGGGCTCAGCCCAAGCAGTGGTGAGCCAATGGGTTATCACTGCCGCCACCGCTTGCGGATCGGTCATCAGCCCCACCGTACAGGTTCTCGCCCCGTCATCATGGGGCGATGCCTCAGTAGCCAAACACTGGAGCAACAAAGCTTGAGTGGTAGGGGTAATCACCAGGAGCCACGTTTGCCAGTCGTTTTCTAAAGATTGTGCAGGAAGGGGCAAATCAGCATCAGATAAACACCAAGATTCGGCCTGAGCAGCGGCTTGCCACAAAGCCTGCCGTAGCTGCTCATAAGCAAATCTGGGCAACACCCGCACAGCAAACTCTGAATGGTTGGGAAATAGAGTCATAATTTTCTGCAGTGAAGGCGCACTATCCTCTGCGTTGCTGCCACCAATTTGAGCTAGCTGGCTGACCCGGATTGAGGGGAAGCACTTTTAAGCAACTTTTAAGCAACTTTTGCCCAATTTTTTTGATGAGGCTTGTGACTGGCCGACCGACTAAGCTCTAGGCCATTTAGGTAGGAAAAGACCATAAGTGAATTGATCGCCAAAATATATGCGCATAAGCAGTCGACAAGAATATCTGTGCTTTCAGGTCAACGTTCAACACATGGTAACTTTCTAATCTCCCATCCTTGGGTAGATACTAGAGTTCCTTCAGATTTCATGGTGTTTAGAGATGCAAAATGCATAGATTAGCAGCGACTCCTGGTGGCTGGAGTCCGGATGTGGATGGGGTGATTTTTGTCGAGCAGTCTCCCGCCCCTATCGTTGTGCTGACGGCTGCTGATACAGACATTCAGTGTTTGTCGAGAGTCGTCGATCGCTGGCCTCTGACGGCCCCCGCCATTCGCGTCGTCAATTTACTGCAGCTACAACAGCAATTGGCGATCGATGCCTATGCCGACTCGGTTCTGAGCCAAGCTGAGGTAATGATTGTCCGGCTGTTGGGCGGTCGGGCTTATTGGTCCTATGGTTTAGAAGTGACGAAAGCGATCGCTGCCGAGAATGAGGCTGCGCTGATCGTGCTGCCAGGGGATGATCGCCCTGACCCGGATTTAATCAGTCACTCGACGGTGCCGCTGACGGTGGCTCACCAACTGTGGCGATATCTGAATGAAGGCGGCGTCGATAATTGGCAGCATGGCTTGATGGGAGTGTGCGATCGTTACCTGCAAACCGCTTTTCAGCCACCGGCTCCTCTGGCCATCCCCAATATTGGCCGATATTCTCCAACGATTCCTCCGTTTTCTCAGGCCTTTGACCCCATTGCTTGGCCGGGACAGGTTGCAGCTCTAGAAACAGGCTCCACTGTTGGCATCCTGTTTTACCGGGCCCATTACCTGGCGGGTAATACAGCACCCATTGATGCCCTCTGCGATGCTTTGCAAACTCGCCAGCTACAGCCATTGCCAGTGTTTGTCTCATCACTGCAAAATCCTGAGATTCAGGCAGACTTACTTGACCTACTACGCCCTAAGGATGCTGTCGGAATTGACTTATTGCTCAACACTACAAGCTTTGCCGTCGCCAAACTGAATACGGCCACTCCGAATCTTGATCTGTGGCAGCAGCTCGATGTCCCGGTTCTTCAGGTGATTCTCAGTGGTGGCACCCAGGCCGCTTGGCAGCAAAATCCCATGGGGCTGAGTCCCCGTGACATCGCCATGAATGTGGCTTTGCCGGAAGTCGATGGTCGCATTATCACCCGTGCTGTTTCCTTCAAAACCGCCGCCACCCGCAGCGATCGCCTCGAAACCGACGTCGTCACCTATGAGCCGGTCAGCGATCGCATCCAATTCGTTGCTGACCTCGCGGCTAATTGGCTAGCTCTCCGGCGGACTCCCGTGGCCGACCGCCGCATTGCCCTCGTACTGGCCAATTATCCTAATCGTGATGGTCGCTTGGCCAATGGGGTCGGCCTTGACACGCCTCAGAGCTGTGTCGAAATTCTCAACGCGCTACAAGCAGCGGGCTATACCCTGCCAGACCTACCAGAGACTGGGGATGACTTGATCCAGCAACTCATCGCTGGGGTGACTAATGATCCAGAAAGTTGGGCGATGCGACCGGTTGCTCAAACCCTCACGATGGAAGACTACGAGCGGACTTGGTCACGGCTTCCCGAGACTGTGTGGGCAGGGATTGCTCAGCAGTGGGGGACTCCGCAAGCGGAGCGATCGCAGCACCACACGCCACCCCTTGATGCCTGGCCCATTGCCGGATTGCAGTTGGGCAATGTCTTTGTCGGCATTCAGCCTAGTCGAGGCTACGACCTCGATCCCTCGTTGAACTACCATGCCACCGACCTTGTGCCCACCCATGCTTATCTGGCGTTTTACACCTGGCTCAGGGAGGAATTCGGGGCGCAGGCGATCGTCCACGTCGGTAAGCATGGCAATCTGGAATGGCTCCCTGGCAAAGGGATTGGTCTGTCGGCAGACTGTTATCCCGAAGCCATGCTGGGTCCGCTGCCGCACCTGTATCCCTTTATCGTGAATGACCCTGGCGAGGGCGCTCAAGCTAAACGGCGGGCCCAAGCGGTGATTGTGGATCACCTGACACCGCCCCTTACCCGCGCTGAACTCTATGGTCCCCTGCAACAGCTTGAAGGCTTGGTGGACGAATATTACGAGGCGCAAAGTCTGAATCCGAGTCGGTTACCGATGATTCGCGATCGCTTGCTCACCCTGCTACACAGCACTCAACTGCTAGACGACTTGACACCAGCCGGTACCCTTGCCGCTCAGAGCACGCTAGATGATGCCCAATTTGCAGCGCTATTGCCCTCGGTCGATGGCTATCTGTGTGAGCTGAAGGAAGCCCAGATTCGCGATGGACTACATATTTTGGGTCGCTGTCCTGAAGGGCCACAACTGCGAGATTTGGTGGTCGCGATCGCCCGTCATCCGGCAGGGGGGCGGCTGGGGTTGACGCGGGCGATCGCTCAAGCTTGGCACCTGGATATCGACCCACTCACTGACGATTTAGGACAACCTTGGCAACTCCCCACAGATGCCCAGATGCCAGACGAGCAGTATGCCCTGTTCCATTCTTGTCGCACGATTGGAGATGTCGTCACTCGACTCGAAGGGCAGGCCCAAGTTTGGGTGGAGTCCCTTCTATCGAATGGCTCACCGCCCGAAGACATCAGCGATTCTCTGCCACCAATTGTTGTCATAGAACTCAAGTGGATTCAAACAACATTACTGCCTAGGTTGCGGCAAACAGCGGGCGAAATTCACGCTCTGCTGGCAGGTTTGGAGGGGCGTTATGTGCCCAGTGGCCCCGCAGGGGCTCCGACTCGCAACCGTCCTGACGTGTTGCCGACGGGGCGCAATTTCTATTCGGTGGATATCCGTGCCATTCCCACCGAGAGTGCGTGGGATGTGGGACGCAAAGCGGCTGAAGTTTTGGTCGAGCACTACACCCAGGAAAACGGTGAATATCCCCAAAGTTTGGGCTTGTCGGTGTGGGGTACCTCAACGATGCGCACCGGGGGAGATGATATGGCGGAAGCCCTTGCCTTGTTGGGGGTGCGTCCTGTTTGGGATGGACCATCGCGGCGAGTGGTGGATTTTGAAATTTTGCCGATCGCACTCCTCGGCAGACCCCGAGTAGACGTGACGTTGCGCGTGTCGGGGTTTTTTCGGGACGCGTTTCCAAATCTGATTGACTTATTTGATCAGGCGGTAGAGGCCGTGGCCCAACTCCCGGAATCTGCCAGTGATAATCCATTAGCGGCAAAAGTGGCGACAGAGGCGGCCCATTGGCAACGTCAGGGATTAACTGAACAACAGGCTCAGGTGCGATCGCGCTACCGCGTGTTTGGTTCTAAACCTGGCGCTTACGGGGCGGGCCTGCAAGGTTTGATCGAGGCGCAAAATTGGACAACGGATGACGATTTGGCGCGGGCGTATATCAACTGGAGCAGCTATGCCTACGGTCGCCAAGCGCAGGGTCGCTCTGCGCCAGAAGCCTTTCAGGCTCGGTTGCAGACGATGCAAATCGTGCTGCATAACCAAGACAACCGCGAACATGATTTGCTCGATTCGGATGATTACTACCAATTTCAAGGGGGGCTGACGGTGGCGGTTCGGGCTGTTGCGGGTAAAGCACCTCAAACCTACTTTGGTGACCATGCGGTGGTCGAAAATCCTAAAGTGCGATCGCTCGCCCAAGAGATTGCCCGCGTCTATCGGTCTCGGGTGGTCAATCCCAAGTGGATTGCGGGCGTCAAACGCCATGGTTATAAAGGTGCCTTTGAAATGGCAGCGACCATCGACTACCTATTTGCCTACGATGCCACGACCCACTGTGTGGCCGACCACATGTATACCGGCGTGGCGCAGGCATATGTATTGGATGATGACACCCGCGCCTTTATTCAGCAGGTCAATCCTTGGGCGTTGCGAGATATGGCCGAGCGATTGTTGGAAGCCCATCAGCGTCATCTCTGGGCCAATGCCCCGCATGACATTCTGGCAGCCCTCCGCAATATTGTGCATACCGCAGAAGCAGAGGTTGAAAGTCACCAGCAAGCCGTGGTGGACTAGGGGGCTAGTGTCAAACTGGAGTGTGGGAGCCTGTATCGTGATGTCGAGGCCATGAGAACCATGGTTCTCATCGCTCTTGTGGGTTTTTGAACCAGGCAACTACGGGCTTGCAAGATCAAGCCATTGGCATAGAATGAACCTTGGGTAACCCGCGATAACCTGCATCTGGCTAAGAGATCGCTGGAACAGTCTGTGGGAATCGATATAGCGGCATGCAGTCGAGTCAAGCACACACTAGACGTCTTGCACGAATAAAATAAGGCCCCCTTCCGTCCCCCAAATTTGGGGGAAACTGC
>CAZLYS010000225.1:0-6925 GCA_964563415.1 uncultured Halomicronema sp. | reverse complement strand
CAAAGGCTTGCCTGCTCTTCCTGAGGCGATCTTTTAAGCCGTCGAACTGACGTTTATCTTGATGCGTGTTCCCTAGCGCCGAAATTCATGCAGATCAGTAATCTTGGGAGCAGGGCCGCGACTGCGATAGACCTTCAGTGAGAGCTGACCGGTGGCTGCAAGCAGTTTCAGTTATGCGTCGAGCGTGTTGCGGCTGATGCCAAACAGTCGGCTCAGGTGTAGCTTCTTTTCACTGCGGTCAACAGCGGCCAACGCTTTTTGTCGCATTTCAATTGGATAAGTTGCACCCATCAGCGGCTCAACACACTCGACATCCCTATGATGTCCGAACTGCCTTATTCACATGCAATCGTTATGCTTTCTATGGCGAGGTTAATACCACCTTTGTTGATGTGCCTGCTGGCTTGACCCAAAGCGATGTCGAAGATGGCCAGGTATGCTGTCGCCCCAATCAGCTTTATATCACGATTGACGAAGAGACCCCCGAGATTGCGATCGCCTCAAACTACGTTGAGTAAGTCACTAAATGCGCCGGATGGTCATCACCTAACCTAAATAGCCTAACGAGTAGAAACAATGCTGCTGAGTTCCTGCAAATCTAACTCTGCCCAAGTCGGTAGCAGGCGTGACTCAATAAAGTGACTCGGGGAGACTGAGGCTAGTTTTGAAAATCTCTAGGCCCATCATAGTTAGACGCGTCAGCAAGGGTTTCAAGAGTTTGGCCACCCACCAGTAGTTCGTCATTGACCTCCCAAGTAGGAAAACCGGTTAGCCCAGCGACAGAGCGACACAGGCTTGTCTGAGAGTTTTGCCCATCTTCAGCACATTCGACATAGGGGATAGCTTTAGCTGCTTCTTGCCCAAACAGTTGCTTTTGGTCATGACAGTGCGGACACCACCAGGCGCCATACATCTTAGCTCCGGTATCTGATAAATGTTGGGCAAGCGCTAACTCAGAGGCCCCAGAAGGGGTGGAGACAGGTGGGCCGACTTCTCCAGGGATGCTGGCCTGCACTCCTTGAGGGTTATTGATAGGAGAGTAAATGGCGAGTGTGCCCACTAGGGTAATGACCACGACGATGACGCCCGTAAACGCCAGTTGCCCAGCATCGTCCCACCGCCTTCCTAAGATCGTCAGCGCAAACATCGAAGCGGCAAACACGGCTGATGTGATGCAGTATAGACACGTTGCCTTGATTTCAAAGGCTAACAGATACATCAAATAACCGCTAAACACGAGCATTGCTGTGGCACCCATGAATAGGAGCGGCCAAGTAAGCGACGTGAGTTTATTGCGCAGTTCTTCTTGCCGGTCGAGATTGATGGCGAAGGGGGCCAGTGCCATCACGGCCATCCCGAAATAGCCTAAAAAACCAAACACCGTCAGGGGAATGCCAAAGACTTCAGCATAAGGGCTAGAGAGGACACGATCGCACCCACCCGTAGGACATGCTGCATCACTCCCCATGACTTTTACAACTGTGAGATAGGCGGTGCCACAAGCACCCATGAGGGCGATCGCGCCAATAATCCAGCGAGACCAGCGATGGATCCACAAAGTTTCTTGTCGACGACGGGGCATTGCGGTGTTAGTCCTCTGGCAATTTGGTCAGTAAATTTTCTACCTATTCTGCCTTATGGAATGACTATCTGACAGACAAGGTTGAGTGGGTGAAGATGAGAGCGCATAGTCCCTACTCCGATAGCCGTCTAGCAGCCAACTATCAGCCAGATAACTGGTTCTGAGGAAGACTTTGGTGATCACATAATGCTGATACCGGCAAAGCGCATTCGGACTCTGACTACAGTGCCCGTGCCCAGAGTCCTCGCCCTAAGCCTATGCTTTGGAAGGGTTAGCGACTTTTTCAGTAAAAGCTTCGCGATCGGGCAGGACTTCGAAAACGCGATCCATGCTAGTCAGTTCAAATAACATCTTGACTTGATCATTGATGGAGCAGACGTACAGCTTTTTCTTACAGGCTCTAACTTTTTTAAGAACAACTACTAGAATTCCTAGGCCTGAGCTATCGACAAATGTGATGTCTTTAAGATCGATGAGGAGTTCATCGGCGCCTGCTTCCAAGGCTTCATCAACTTCTGCGCGAAAGGCCTCGGCTTGGGTCCCATCAAGAATGCCGGTGGGCTCAAGAATACGAATATTAGCTTCCATAAGGTCCTCATGAATCGACATGGGCTGCATCTTTCAAAATAGACGCAGCCAGATTGTTAACTAGGTTACTGGTTGGTTTAAGGTTGCCCTGTCTATTTCAACATACACAGTCAATCGTCCGAGTTAGGAAATTTTTGCGGGATTTTCTCGTAACTGAATGGCGATCGCCCCAATTTTTAGAGATGATGACGAGGATTTACTGCTGAACAACATAGGACCAAAATGACGACTCAAGGGCTGTGTGGCTCCAGTGATCGCCCGGAGCCAAGGCAGTTCCTGGGTTAGAGTCGGCAATAAAGTAGGCCAGTCCAGATAGATTAGTTCTTGGCTTGGAGAGGCTAACTGATTAGCGAGGGCAGCAAAGGTCACCTGATTGGCTAAAGACCCTTGATTAGACTGTTGCAAAACTTGTTGGAGTCCTGCCAGTGAGGTGGACAAAACTTCGTAGTTTTGTACTGGCATATGAACTGCGATCACTTGAGTCTTTAACTGTAGTGGGGCGCTAGGGCTAGCCCGGTTTAGGGAGAGCTGAGTCCAGGCGGTGATGGGCTGATCGTCATTACTAATCTGGTTGACAGTGAGTCCTTGAGCGGTCGCAAAATCATCAACTGCCGCAAAATCGGCTGTCGCTGACTGGGTAATCAGTGCCCAGTCAGATTGAGGACCTGCTAACAAACCCAATGCATATTTCCCTTGTAGAGCCGTTGCCAACTCTGTAGGGGCCGTTGGAGCATCGAGTGACCAAGTTTGTAGCAGCGTTGAGATCGCCTGCTGAGTAAGTTGATAGCCTCCAATCTGTTGGCTGAGAGACTGTAACTGGGCTGATAAGTTTTCACCCGCAGTGGCAAACAAGGTACTGTCAGGCAGCAAGGTTAAAGGGGCAATGGACGACGACGATGAGATCGGTGATGACGCTGCTTTGGCGGCAGCGGGTGAGGCTGTGGCAATAGCTGTATTGCCCAAGATGCCATCAGCCAGCGCTTGAAAAGAGACGAATAGAAAGTTGGCTTGTTGCCCGTCGGGTTTAATAGCTTGGGGCACTGCAGTGTCTTCCAACCCTAACCAATTCAATAAGGCCGGAATGTTGGCTACCATCCAGCCCACTCGGTTAGCTGGCAAAGTCGCGATGGCCTCATGATAAGTCGCCGCCTCAGCCCAATTGACATCAGGGGCACGATAGGCTGCGATCGCTTGGCGCAAGACGCGAACATCATTAGCCAACAGGACGTAACGATCACCGACAATCGTGGTTGCTAAAGTGTCTAAAGCCAAATTAGACGCAGGGGGCGATAGACGGGCTAAACTACCGGTTAACGAGGGGCGATCAGAGATGAGCGCAATCCCGGAAACGGTTTCGAAAACGAGATTACGCTGAGCGGCTCGTTGTTGCCAAAGGCGATGTAGAGCTTCCCGAGCGGCGGCTACATCTCGACAGCTCAAGATGACTAAATAACCGGGCTGCAGCTGATTACTAGCGTCATGGTCTAGATCAGCCCCAGTTACTGCAAAGGTGACTTCCTCATCCAGCCAGGGCCGGACATCTGCTTCATAGTTCCACCCCACTAGGTCTTCTAGAGACTGTTGTAGAGATTGCCATTCATGGCGAGCCTCAAACCTTTGTTTGGCAGGTGTTAAAAGCTGTCGTAACTGCCATAGTCGATCAGGGTGGGCTAGTAGCGAAACCATTAGAGGGGATTGCCGTGGCACAAACTGCGCGGCTAAGGGCTGTTCTTGGCCCCCCTGGGTTAAAAGCGTTCGAGGATTTTGTGCCGTGAGTCCCCAAAATCCAACGACGCCAACCAGAAGCAAGAGCCCGGCAAATAGTGCGATCGCTGAATAGAAGGTACGCGATTTCATAAAGTCCCTTTCACCGTGCGCTGGCTCGCTACCCCCTGAAAGAGTCAGAGAAGTAACTCGTGACTAGTGTATTACTCCAGCGCCCTCTTCTCTGCAAGTCTTTACAAGGGTATGAAGATAACCGCAAACCCCCATTAAGTGACTACCCGAAAGGAGAAGAATACTTAAATATCGTCGCTCGGAAATTCGCGCCAGACACCAATCAAGCGGCCTTGCAGTTGCACCTGATCAGCCGGGAACTTTTGCACGGGATAATTAGGATTAGCCGGTGCTAACTCAACGGTGTCGCCTTTTAGGCGGAAATACTTCAAAGTGGTACCATCGGGCACTTGAGCGGCCACAATAGTATCAGTACGAACCCGCCGAGGATCTTTGATGGGGCGCAAGATGACGACGTCGCCATCACAGATCATGGCGTCGATCATACTGTCGCCATTGACATAGAGTGCATAATCACCAGGCTTTGTGTCGAAATTGCCTGGATTAAATCGCGGCGTTTCAGCCTCGGCTTGGGCTTCATTGACATAACCAGCCGCAATGCTGCCGTAGATCGGGATGCCTTGAACATCTTGTAGGATACGAATAGTGCGAGCTCGGCCTTCTTCCCAATCGATGTAGCCCTTTTTGCGCAAATGATCGAGACGACTTTGAATCGGTGCTGGCGATTTTAAATGCATCGCGCGCATCATTTGCCGAATCGAAGGCGAATGCTGATTTTCGCGGATGTAGACAACCAGCCAGTCATACAGTTCTTGTTGCGCTTCGGTTAAAAGTTCCATTGCCGCCGTCCTCGGCTCAGCCGCTGTTATATCAAGAACAACTGTACCAGCGCAGACGAAAAAAGTCTACCTTTTGCTAAAAAGTGTTGAATTCAGGTCAAGTCTGAGGTCATTTCAGGCCCATCTGTACGCGCCAAAGCCCAGCATAGACGTCATCACGCTCTAGGAGTTCTTCATGGGTGCCCCACTCTACCAGTTGCCCCTGAGCCATGACGTAGATGCGATCAGCATTACGAATAGTCGAGAGACGGTGGGCGATCGCGATCGTGGTGCGATTTTGAGTGATCTTATCGAGCGATCGTTGAATGGCCGCTTCCGTTTCGTTGTCTACTGCTGAGGTCGCTTCATCTAGCACGAGAATGGGGGGATTCTTGAGAATTGCGCGGGCGATCGCCAGTCGCTGACGTTGCCCCCCCGAAAGCTTTTGTCCCCGCTCGCCCACAATCGTGTCGTAGCCTTGAGGTAATTTCTGAATGAAGTCATCCGCTTCAGCCATTCGCGCGGCCTCGGCAATAGCCGCGCGATCAGCTGCAAACGTTCCGTAGGCAATATTTTCTGCAACTGTGCCGTGGAAGAGAAATACATCCTGGCTGACTAAACCAATGGCCTGGCGTAAATCCGCTGTGTCTAGTTCACGCACGTCAACCCCATCGAGTGTGATGTTCCCTGCCTGCACCTCATAGAGTCGCAACAAGAGTTTGACGAGGGTACTCTTGCCCGACCCCGTCGCGCCGACAATTGCCACCGTATGACCGGCAGGAATTTTGAGGGTTAAATGCTCAATAACCGGTGTATGGCCACCGTAGGCAAAGCTCACATCGGCAAACCGTACATCACCCTGGACGTTGCTCACGGGCAAGCGCTGCTGTCCCGAGTGTAGGGTGATCGGCATATCCAGCAGATCCATGACGCGATTGGTTGATGCCATGGCCCGTTGGTATTGATCAAGAGTGTCGCCCAACCGAGTCAGTGGCCACAGTAGCCGCTGGGTTAAGAAGACTAAAACACTATAGGTCCCAACCGCCAACTGCCCTTCAACGGCCATCAAACCCCCAAAAATCAACGTCGTGGTAAACCCGAGCAAGATGAGAATGCGAATCAAGGGAATGTAGGCGGCGCTAAAGGCGATCGCTTGCCGGTTACTGAGGCGGTAAGCTTCGCTGTCTTCGCGGACGCGCTCAATTTCATAGCCTTCAGCGGTGAAGCTTTTAATGGTGAGAATGCCAGATAGGTTGTTAGCCAGGCGACTATTGAGGATACTCACACGTTCTCGGACGACCGCATAGCGGGGTGCCAAGAGCTTTTGAAACGCGATCGCACCCCACACAATGAATGGCATCGGGACAATTGCCATCCAGGCCACCGCTGGTGCCAAGGTCAAAAATGCGCCACCGACCAAAATGATCGTCGTAATGACCTGAAGAACCTCATTGGCCCCGACATCTAGAAAGCGTTCAAGCTGATTAATGTCATCATTGAGCACTGCCATGAGACCGCCAGTACTGTGATCCTCGAAATAGGCAAGATCCAGATCTTGGAGGTGACTGTAAGCCTCAATCCGCAGATCTCGCTGCATGATCTGGGCGAGATTGCGCCATAGCACCGAGTAGGCATATTGAAAAGCTGACTCCAGTCCCCAGGTCACAATGGTGAGCGCTGTGAGCACCAAGAACTGTTCGCGAATGCTGGTAATGCCTAATCCGGCAATCCAAGAATCTTGCTGCTGAACGACGACATCAACCGCAAGACCGATCAGCACTGGGGGTGCCAGATCAAAAAACTTATTGCAAACGGAGCAGATGCTTGCGAGCCAGACCTGTCGACGGTAGCGGCGACTGTAACGCATCAATCGCTGAAACGGATGAGAAGAAGTCATATGGCATGCTGGCTTAGAGATCAAGGCAGAGCAAGAAGCAAGGCGGAGAGTGTGGCTGGGGGAGAGCTGGATCAAATAGTGACTTAACTACACGCCTCCATTGCCCTTTCAGTTAGCTGGGAGTTGGCAGATGAAGATACTAACAAAGATCACAATGCATCTGGCACGATAGGTATAGCGAAAGGCAGAAGGCAAAAGGCAGAAGGCAGAACTGGAAGTCTTACCACCTAAAGGCTCCAGCGA
>CAZLYS010000224.1:0-6927 GCA_964563415.1 uncultured Halomicronema sp. | reverse complement strand
GACTCGATTGTGCGCGGTACCACGAGTTATAAAATTGTCAAAGCACTCAGAGAAGCAGGTGCCACAGAGGTCCATATGCGGATCTCATCGCCACCTGTAACTCATCCATGCTTTTTTGGTATCGATACCGACAACCAAGAACAATTGATTGCAGCCAATCTGACGGTAGAAGAAATTGCTCAAAAAATTGGTGTTGATTCCCTCGCGTATCTCAGTTGGGAGGGCATGTTGAAAGCGACACACCAAGATCCCAATAGTTTTTGCTCTGCTTGCTTTACTGGTGATTACCCAGTCGACATTCCCGATCCTTACAAGCGATCGAAACTCAAGTTTGAAACATCAACCCCGCCCCAAACGGCCCCTGTGACACCGGTTTAAGCCATGCGTTCATCTTGGTGTCATCGACAGCTCAGTTGATCATGATAGGGGGCTAAGAAGACGACACTTAACCGGAAAGCGAGCTAGCCGGCGTTAAGTCCTCGGCTCAAGCGATCGCGGTCTTGGCTAAAGGATGAAGCATGAGTCCCTCCATCGCACTTAGGGCTGATATAGAAACTTGCTCAGCTTTCTCAAAAGCTGAGTCATTGCTTAATATAAAAGAAATATTAATTTCAATTGTCTGCACCGCTATGGCAAAGCCAAAACATACTCAAGCTCATTTATCTCGGACTGTCCCCAAAAACCAATCTGAGTTCTTTAAACAACGCACCCGTGACTCAATGACTTATTACATGGGAGCTAAGTTAATTGAGGTGGGCGTGAATCCTAAGAAGACGATTTATCGCTGGAAAACTGAGCTCAAAGGCGATAAGGAAGTCATTACTGTCAGCGCTTATTGGGGTGAAACCCGTGCAAAAATTGAAGCCGAGGAAGGCTAACGGCAATACTGACAAGAGTTTCACATAAACAAGTAAACCAAAATAGCCTGTTTCTAACCAGACTGTGAACCTCTTACAGAGCGATACTCACTGATCAGCTGCTAAGACTGCATCACCTGTCGGCTAATTGCCCGTATCTTAGTTTTGCAGAATGCTGATTCTCTCTGTAATGAGTTGTTTTACCTGGGTCAGGATTGATTACAACCAAGATCGCGTAAGCCTATCAATTAAAGCTCATTATCGATTTTGCTTGATGGCTTTAGCTGCGAATTTGCACTGGCATTAC
Organism: uncultured Halomicronema sp.; assembly: GCA_964563415.1. Lineage (GTDB taxonomy): Bacteria > Cyanobacteriota > Cyanobacteriia > Phormidesmidales > Phormidesmidaceae > Halomicronema. The sequence goes on along the minus strand of CAZLYS010000224.1, from coordinate 5,763 downwards.
GAGATACGTCATCTGCAATTCTCCCAGCGGAACCATCACTGATGGGCTAGTTGCCGAATTGCATTGGAGTTGGACTTCAGTCGTCCCCAACGCTTTCAACCCATCCAACAGGTAGCGCACATTGAATGCAATATCGAGTGCGTCACCGGTGATTTGAGCGGCCACGACCTCACGACCACTCCCCACTTCTTGGGCTTCTACCGAAACAGCTACGGACTGCTGGTCAGGGTCAAGAGAGAGTTTAACGATGTTGTTTTTTTGATCAGCTAACACAGCGATGCGCTCTAAGGCGTCCATCATCAGTTTGCGATCGAGGGTGACTTGACGCTCAAATTGTTTAGGCACTAGCTGGCGATAGTTGGGATATTGCCCTTCGAGCAAGCGAGTCGTAAGGCGCTGATCACCCAGTTCAAAAATGACTTGGGTGCGATCGAATTTGAGAGCAATGGGCTCAGACGACGTATAGGTTTGCAGCATTCGCTCTAGATCACGGAGCGCTTTAGCCGGTACCGTTACTTCCATTTTGGTGCCTGTGTCATTTTGGCTGCCAGATTCATCGCTGGTTTTCACCACAGCTAACCGATGACCATCTGTAGCCGCAAACTCTAGTACATCAGACTCAGCCATGAGATGCACGCCTGTCAGTACTTGCTTACTTTCATCTGCACTGGTCGCAAACAAAGCGCCTTTCAGACCTTCGAGCAACGCTTCAATTGAGAGTTCTGCTGCTTGTCCATCTTCAATGACAGGCAGGTTGGGGTAATCTTCAGCGCTGAGACCTCGGACTTCATATTCTCCGGAAGAACTGGTAATCGTAACCGCAGCATCTTCCTGAGTCTCACGGAGGGTGATGTCTTCAGCCGGTAATCGCGCAATAATACTTTCCAACAATTTGGCAGGAAGAGTTACCTCTCCAGGTTCTTCTACTGTGGCTTGAAAGGAGGTTTGCATCCCCATAGTTTCATCAAATCCAATCAGCGTGACCTGCTGAGTTTCTTCATTCACTTTGACCAGCACATTACTGAGGACAGGTTTGCTGGGTCTGGAAGGCACAACTCGACTGACAAGAGAGAGATGAGTATTCAGTTCACTTTGGGGACAAACGAATTTCATGGGCAATTCTAAGAAGACGTAAATGGTTTGAGGACACTACCGAGGGAAGCTGGCTAATTTCCCTCAATCTACGACGGATGATTATCGTATCACCCTGTATTTTCCTCATTGCTTGAGATATTTCATTGTCTTAGGAGATCAAATTTTTCTTATAGTCTTCTTAGTAGTACCTGCGGAAATTGTGGAGAAGTTGGGGATCGCTTATGGGATAAGACTTTTCTCGTCCCCAGTCTTGTGGAAAACTTGGGGAGAGAACTAGCGCTTTTCCACAAGACTGATGGTGCCTCATGATTTTCCCCATGAACTCGAAAAAGGGGGGAGTTTTCAATGAGCGTTTTCCACATTTATCCCCAAGTTTTCCACATAAATCTATCGCGAATTTTTATATTTCGTTACATGTAGTAGGCTTGCCGAAAAACTCCGTATTTTCAATTAGATCAAAAAATTTATAGTGCGGACTGACTCAGAAATTCTTGGATTACTAATGCTATGTCGTATTCTTGCTCAAAGTTGTAGATATAGTGGCTTCCCCTCATTGGAAGAGTCTCAGCTCGCTAGCGCCCTAGAGAATCTGAGGCTCCTCAAACGACTGCCCCAGATTTCCGATTCAGAGTTGCCACAAGCTTATAAGGCCTTAAGCTTGTGGCAACTCTGAATCGGGGAAGGCACTCATGTTCAGCATCTGTACTTTCCACGTCTGCGCTGGAAGCTGAGTCTGCACGATTAGGCAGGCAGGGTGCGCAGAGAGGATAGTGGGCGACATCTTTATTCAGCAGTGTTGATGCGATCGCTCACATCCCGCACCGTTTGACTAAGGCTGGGGTCTTTTTTCATCTGCTTGGTGATTTTGTCGCAGCTGTACATCACTGTAGTGTGGTCTTTGCCGCCAAAGATTGCACCAATTTTGGGCAAGCTCAGGCTGGTGTGCTGGCGCATGAGGTACATGCCAATCTGACGGGCCAGACTGATTTCTCGTTTGCGAGAGCTGCTTTTGAGGTCGTCTTCAGAGACGTTGAAGACATCAGCAACTACTTTCAGGACGGTTTCAGGAGACACTTCGACCTTTGCGCTCGCGGTGGCGCTGAGTACTGGCATCAGGTTTTCTACCGTCATGGGTAGACCCGAAATGGAGGTATAAGCGATCGCCCGAATCAAAGCTCCTTCCAACTCGCGAATATTGGAGGTGTAAGTCGAGGCGATGTACTCGATGACGGGACGAGGCAAACGGACGTTTTCGTATTCGGCCTTTTTTTGCAAAATGGCCATGCGGGTTTCATAGTCTGGTGGCTGAATATCGGCGATCAGACCCATGGAGAAGCGAGAAACGAGCCGATCTTGTAAACGAGGCATTTGGTTGGGGGGGCGATCGGAGGCTAGGACAATTTGCTTGCCGGACTCATGCAACGTATTGAATGTGTGGAAAAACTCTTCCTGCGTGTATTCCTTACCTTCGATGAACTGGATATCATCGACTAGCAATACGTCGGTTTGGCGATAGCGCTCGCGAAAACTTTGCATACTATCTTTGCGGATGGCAGAGATGAGGTCATTGGTGAATTGTTCTGTGGAGACGTAAGCGATGCGAGCGGCTGTCGCAATTTCTAACCGATAGTGGCCGATAGACTGCATCAAGTGCGTTTTACCTAAGCCGACGCCACCGCAGAGAAACAACGGGTTGAACTCGCGACCAGGGGCCTCGGCGACAGCGAGGGCGGCAGCGTGGGCCATGCGGTTATTGGCTCCCACCACAAATCGAGAAAAGATCGCTTTGGGATTAAGGTTGGTGTCCTGGCTATGGGACACACCATTTGTGTTACCCACTGGGATGGCAGGGGCAGGCACTGGCCAAGTTAGATCAGCTGCGGGTAGGCCTTCGGCGACGGCGACAGTATGATCAGTCGTTTCGACGATAAACTGCACCTCAACGTTACGACCAATGATGTTGCAGACGACACCAGCGATTGTGCTGAGATAATGCTTTTGTAGCCAGTTGCGGGCAAACGGATTGGGTGTGGAAATGACGAGTGTTTGCTCGGAAAGGTTTTGCGGGCGGGCGGGTTTGATCCACGTTTCAAAAGTGGGACGGCTGAGTTGCTCCTGCAGTTCGTCTAAAACTTGTTGCCAAATGCTGTCGAGTGCCTGCTCCACACCGTACCTCCACGATTTGCCGCTGTAGCTGGATGGTTTTGAAATTGAGAACGTACCTGACTGTGGGGATGGCCCCGTTAACTGGGTGTGAAGGGCGATCGCTTGCTAATCCCTAAAGTAATTGGGGAGAGGTATGCGCAAGGGCCTTTATCAACAGTACGTTTGTGTCTATACACGGCAATCGTCAGAGTTACTAAAACGGCTCGGGAGACTCGCCTGTGGTATCGGGGCAACCAACTTGGATTTATAGCGTACCCGATCTTTTGTCGCCAAAGGAGGAGATATTGCGCTTTGTCTGAAAATCTTACAGTCTGAGATCAGTGTGATGTTGTGCCTATCTGGCAAACTAACCGCTACATATAGAGGCCGGTTTGTACAGCTTGATTGCTAGTTTGCTGTGGTTAGGTTACTGAGACGTAAATTTCACAGTGCGAAATCGAACTCGGAGATTGTCGCGCGGATGAGGTGTGGGTACTGTCACTAAACTGAGATCTTGGTCAGGTTGTAATTCCCATGCGTAATTTCTCAGTAGATAAACGGCAAATAATTTCATCTCTAGGCGGGCAAACTCCTTGCCTAGGCACTCGCGAATGCCGCCGCCAAAGGTTACATAGCTGTACTTGGTCTGAGGACGCTCTGTAGGGCTAAAACGCTCTGGTCGAAAGGTTTCTGGTTTTGTATAAATGTCAGGATTTAGATGGGTCTGATTGATTTCATACAGCACTGTCCACCCAGCGGGAATCTGGTAACCGTTCAACTCACAGGTTTTCAGGACACTACGAAAGCCCCCTCCGACTGGGGGCACCAAACGCAAAACTTCGCGTAGTACCTGATCGAGATAGGTCATCTGCTTGAGGGTCTCTAGGGTGAGCGATGGCGACCCCAATGCGGCTTGTTCAGCTCGGAGCTGCTCCCACACATGGGGGTTTTGGGCAATCAGCAGACAGTAAGAAGCGATCGCAGACGTCAACGTTTCATGACCGGCAAACAATAGGAGCAAAATTTGATCCTTCAGCTCTTCTAAACTCAACCCGTTACCTTCGTCATCGTGCGCTTGCATCAACAGGTTAAGGGCATCAGTGCTGAGGTCGGGGCTTGGTTGTCGAGCCACAATGGTTTTTTCAATTTCATCTAGCAGCAGCGTGCGGCAGCGTTTGGCTTTACCAAACCGTGTCCATGGCAATGCTAGCGGGATAGAAAAAAGACCTTCGCACCAGGTTTCAAATAGATGACCCAGTCGAGTTTGTGAGCCGTTGTCTAGCCCGACGAGCAGTTTACAGGCGACATCCAGAGTGTAGTTACGCAGTTCGGGATACCAGGTGAGTTGGCCTTGTGCGGCCCAGCGATCGGCATATTGAGTGGTAATGGTTTGTACGGTATCGATGTAGCTAGATAAGGCACGCGGCATAAATGCTTGCGCCAGTAACTTGCGGCGATTTTGGTGGGTGCCACCAGTTTGTAACGCTAGGGACAATGAACCCAACAGGGCGCGAGTGCTAGGTGGCCAAGTGACTTGAAAGTATTCATTTTCATTGCTGAGGACGAATTGGTTAGCGTCACTGTCTTTGACGAAAATTGTGGGATTGCCCAGCAGACGAGTTTTGAAAACGGAGCCATATTTTTCGTGCTTTTTGGCGGCGTAGGTGCGATCGCGAAAAAAACTCAGGGTTTCACCAATGATCGGTAATCCAAATTCGCCAGGGGGGACTGGTAGCGCTGAGGGGGATGGCGACATGACTGACTTAGCAGAGAAAAATTACCCATCATCGTTGCACAAAAATTTTGAGGAGACCATGATCTCTCAAGCCACCCTGAATGGGTATAGACCGATCTCCCTCAGCGTGAAAGTTGCTTTTACGCTGACAGTTAGAAGCGGAAGTATTTTTCTTACACGTGGTCTGCACCGAATTAAGTTCAATCTTTCTTTGGCTTCTCGACCTGGTTTGTGGTTGCATTCTCAACGCTTTCTCATAAGTCCTTTAGAAATTCCTCAGAACTGCCTCAGACCCTCTTCAGTTGGTGCGCGTTTAGTAGAGAGGGCTCAATTAGAGGCCTATCCCGCTGGTCAGATTGAGCCTTGAGATTGAGTTCTGCTAGTTTTCAGACTTATCACTTTGTCGCTGACTACTAATTGGCTCCTGCCTGCTGTTGTTTTTTATTGAGTTCCATGCAAATTAAGTATTTGACTGCTTTCGTAGCTTCTGCCGTGTTGTCTGTTGGCGCAGCATCCTTACCAACAGTGCTAACTTCAGCACAGGCCAATCCCTGTGCGGCTAAGGTGGAAAATCCTTGTGCAGCAGCGGATCCTTGCGCAGCTAACCCTTGCGCGGCGAACCCCTGTGCAGCCAGTCCTTGCGCGGCGGATCCCTGCGCGGCGAATCCTTGCGCAGCTGACCCCTGTGCGGCTGACCCTTGCGCAGCGGATCCTTGTGCAGCGAACCCCTGTGCCGCTGACCCCTGTGCCGCTGACCCCTGTGCGGCGAATCCTTGCGCGGGAGCGGA